>LGGY01000200.1 GCA_001509335.1 Fidelibacterota bacterium 46_43 | reverse complement strand
TCCCAAAAACAAAATGTTTCCGGGTTTGTGACAAAGCACATTTTGTACACTGCTCTATGGATTGGCGATACAGGTCCAGTTCCGTCATTTTCTTTTCTCTGTTAACCAAAAGTTCTGTTCCGAACACATCCCGGACATACGTCAGGTAGGAACGTATTCTTTTTTGAGGACTTTTTGGATCCATGAGTGTTATCCGGCAATCAGTGAAAGAATTTTTTTTGCCAGTTTCCGTTTAGACATTAAGGGTATTTCTACGCGCAGTCCATCCTTACTCCGGACGATACACGCATTGGTATCATGCCCGAAAGCCGCGCCTTTGTGCAGAGGATTATTGATCACGATGAAGTCCAGGTTTTTTTCCTTCAATTTGCGGAGAGAGGCATCCTCTTCATCCCGGAGTTCCACACTGAAACCCACCAAAATCTGATCCGTCTTTCGTTTTCCCATCTCCCGGAGGATGTCAGTCGTGGATGAAAGTCTGATTTGTGGAGGAATGGCCTGTTTTTTCACCTTTCCTTCCTGCTTTTCCGGGCGGATATCTTCCACCGCTGCAGCCATGATCACAATCTGATTTTTTTCGTAGCGGGTCAAGAGCTCATGGGCCATTTCATCGGCCGTATTCACCCGGATCGTGGTATAGGGACCTTCAGCTTCCACACTACCGGGGCCCAGGACCAATGTCACATCGGCTCCGGCCAGGGCAGCAGCACGGGCCAGGGCTATCCCCATTTTGCCTGTGGAAGGATTTGAGATGAAGCGAATATCATCCAGGTATTCCCGTGTGGGACCGCCACTGATCAACACCCTTTTTCCCTTCAACATTCCCCGGAAAGAAAAATAATCGTTCATTTCTGACAAAATGGTTTTTTCATCTGCCAGGCGACCCTTTCCTTCCCCTTCTGTCCGGGAAGCCAGAGGTCCTGTTTCCGGTTCAATGATGCCATAGCCTGCATCGAGTAATGCTGTCCGGTTTTGTTGAAAAAACGGGTTTTCATACATACGGGTATTCATGGCCAGGGCAAAAAAACATTTTTCAGGATCGGCAGCCAGGATCATGGTACTTAAAAGATCGTCTCCCATACCTGAAGCGGCTTTTCCCACAATATTGGCCGTGGCAGGCACAATCAAAAGCATGTCTGCAGCTGCCACAAGGTCGATATGTCGGGTTGAAACTTTTTCCCCTGATTTCCACATGCTGGTCAGCACCGGTTTATCGGTAAAGGTCTCAAAGGTCAGGGGTGTCATAAATTCCAGGGCATGCTTCGTCATCACCACCTGCACATCACAGGCATAATCGTGTGTGAGTCTTCTGACGAGAGATGCCGCCTTATATACGGCAATCCCCCCCGTGATCCCCACAAGAATCCGTTTTCCTTTCAGGGCTTCCATCAAATCAGATGGTCATCCATCTCAAACATGGAATCATCTTCCATTTCGTCATACTCTTCGTCAGGATCACTGTATTCATATTCAATTTCCTGATTGGCATACTGACGCATGGCCATGGTTGTAGGTTTTTCCAGACTGTCGAAGTCGAAATCATCATACAAGGCTTCCTGTTCCACCTCTTCTTCCCCTTCAGACATCTGATAGGGACGAAGGGTGAATTTGTCTGCCCTCCGTTGATTGATCTGACGCGCCCGTTTTGCCATGATAATAATTGCTTCAAAGATATCTTCGGGCCTCTCCCCTTCGTACTTGAATCCACCTTTAGACATTTAGCACCTTTCCTTTATCTGTTTGATCAATGTTTCCGTTCTTTGGACTGCCTTTTCCAGCCGGTCGTTAACAACGACTTCATCAAAAGCATCCTTCATCGCCGTTTCCAGTGAGATCCTGGAAAGGCGTTTTTCAATCTGTTCCGGTGTTTCCGATTTCCGGTTTACCAATCTTTCCCTAAGAAGATTCATATCCGGGACTTCAATAAAGACAGAGAGGGATTGTTCCGGATATTGTCTTTTAATGCTCATAACCCCTTTGACATCCAGGTCAAAAATGCACACTTTTCCATTTTTCAGCGCCTGGCGTACCGGTTCAGCCGGTGTCCCGTAAAATTCACCGTGGACCTCTTCATATTCGAGCAGTTGATTTTCACGGATCATGGTTTGAAAAACATCCCTAGACACAAAGTGATAATCCTGTCCGTCCACTTCACCGGACCGGGGTTTGCGGGTTGTTGCCGAGACAGAAAAAAACCAGTCCGGATGACGCCGTAAGAGTTCCCGGATAATGGTCGTTTTACCGGCACCGCTGTGTGCGGCAAAGAGAATGAGTACACCCTGCTTCATTGGATATTCTGAACCTGCTCGCGAATCATTTCTATCCGGTTTTTAATTTCAACTACCCGTTGGGAAATATCGGCATTTGCCACTTTATTCCCCAGGGTATTCACTTCGCGATGCATTTCCTGAAGGAGAAAATTACATCGTTTCCCAACGGAATCTTCTTCATTCAAATAGGCTTTGAATTGGAGCAAATGACTTTTAAATCGCTGGATCTCTTCGGTAATATCCAGTTTATCGACCAGAAGGGCAATTTCCTGATACATACGGCCTTCATCCAGGGCATACTGATTCAAGAGTTTTTCCACCCGTTCCTTCATGGTGGAAACATGCTTATCCAGATTCGTCTGCCGGATGGCATCAATCGTGTCGATTTCACGGGACATGCTGTACAGATCCCGCTCAAACTGCTCCTTCAGGTATTCGCCTTCCAGTTTTTGCATGGCTTCCAGACGGGCCAGGGCTGTATCTGTGGTCTTCAGGATGGCTTCAGCCAAAGCATCCTCTTCCACGGCTGTATCCATCAGTTCCACTACATCCTCCCGGGAAAGAATATCCGTCACGGTAAGTGCTCCCTCCACATCAAATTTTTCTTTGAGAATCTGTTTCAGATCCAGGAGATTTTGGAGGAGTTTTTCATTCAGCTGAAAATGGCTGATTTCACCGGTATCCCCAGTCAGATTCAGGATGAACAGGATTTTGCCCCGCTCCAGTTTTTTTGTCAGGTAGTCCCGGATCGGATTTTCAAGGAACGCAACTTTTCGGGGAATCACAGTAGAGATATCCAAATACCGGCTGTTCACGGATTTGATTTCCACCGTGAACCGGATACTGTGATAGGCACCTTCCGCTTTTCCGAAACCAGTCATACTGAGCATATCCGGGTCTCCGTCTTTTGGGGGAGAAAGTTAAGAATTTTTCCTGCGCCAGGAAACGGAATTCATTTGTTTTTTAATGATTTATCCCGGGACCTGCCGGAGCATTTGTTCAAAAATACGAGGGAAGACACCAATAATAAAAGAAAAAGATGTTGGTAAATGATTTATTCCATTATTAAATTTTCAAGCTTGAAACGCAGTCCCGGAAATGTTTTGAGCACAATCACGGTGGCTCCGGGTGAAGAGAGTCACATAAACGGAGGAATTCGATTTGAAAACGTATACGGCAAAACCGTCAGAGATCGAACGAAAGTGGTTTATTATAGATGCCACTGATCTGGTTTTGGGTCGCTTATCCAGTGAGGTTGCCCAGATATTGAGGGGCAAGCACAAACCCACATTCACCCCCCACATGGATACAGGGGATTTTGTTATTATTATCAATGCAGAAAAGGTACGGTTAACAGGAAACAAAGAGTCGTACAAGCAATATTTTCGTCATACGGGATATCCGGGAGGAAGCCGGTATACATCCCTGAAGGAATTGCGTTCAAGTCATCCTGAAGAGGTTATTACCCGTGCCGTCAGGGGCATGCTTCCCCATACCCGTCTGGGTCGACAACTAATCAAGAAGCTGAAGGTATACAGCGGACCGGAGCACCCCCATCAGGCACAGATGCCCGAAACCCTGAATTTAAAGAAGGAGTTGAGTGACAATGCTTAAGAACGAATATATTGCTGTTGGTCGCCGAAAATCCGCAGTCGCCCGGGTACGGCTTCGTCCCGGTACCGGTAAGATCATCATCAACAAACGGCCTCTTGAAGAGTATTTTGGGCGTGAAACATCCCAAATGATTGTGAGACAGCCGCTGGAGTTAATCAAATTCGGGAACGCGTATGACATCATTGTCTCCGTTCAGGGTGGAGGTCCCACGGGACAGGCCGGTGCAGTTCGTCACGGACTGAGCAGGGCATTGACACTGGTGAATCCCGAATCACGGCCGGTATTAAAATCCGCAGGGTTTCTGACCCGCGACCCTCGTCGTGTGGAACGGAAGAAATACGGCCTGCGTGGTGCCCGTCGTGCATTCCAGTTCTCGAAACGTTAACGGTTTTTTGGAGATCTCATGAATACAATTACCATTGAAACATTATTAGGAACCGGTGCCCATTTCGGTCACCTGTCCTCAAAATGGAATCCCGCTATGAAAGATTATATTTTCATGGAGAAGAACGGGATTCATATTATTGATTTGAAAAAAACCATTCAGGCCTTGGAAGAAGCGGCTGAATTTGTCAGTGACCTTTCCCGTCAGGGAGGAGAAATTCTCTTTGTGGGGACCAAAAAGCAGGCCCGGTCTGTGATTGAAGATGAAGCCATCCGCAGCAAGAATCATTACATCACCGAACGCTGGCTTGGCGGTACTCTGACCAATTTTGTAACAATCAAGCGGTCTATCCGGAGAATGATGCAGTTGCAAAGGGACAGTGAAAGTGATGAAGCATGGGCCAATCTGACCAAGAAAGAGATTTTGGGACTGATGCGGGAAAAGGAGAAGCTGGAATCCCTGCACCGGGGAATCAAGGATATGAAAAAACTTCCTGATGCGCTATTCATTGTGGATACGGTCCACGAAAAGATTGCCGTGGCAGAAGCCCGGAAACTGGATATCCCCATCATTGCTCTGCTGGATACCAATGCCGATCCGTCAGTGATTGATTATCCCATTCCGGCCAATGATGATTCCATCCGGACCATTCAGCTGATTACCCGCCGTCTGGCCGATGCAGCCCTGGAAGGAAAAAGCGGTAAAAAAGTGAAAGCTGAAGAAAAAACAGAAGAAAAAATTGAAACAACCCCAAAAGAAAAACTTCAGGAAGCAGTTGAAGCAAAGTTTGAAAAAGAAATGTGGAAGAGGTTGAATAAAAAGGAGTCAGGAATATGACCATAACAGCCGCTATGGTAAAAGAGCTCCGGGATAAAACCGGTGCCGGAATGATGGACTGTAAAAAAGCATTAAATAAAACAGATGGTGATATGGATAAAGCCGTTGATTACCTTCGTGCCCAGGGAATTGCCAAAGCTGAAAAGAAAACATCCCGGGCCGTGAACGAAGGCTTAATATATGCCTATATTCATCAGGGCAGCAAACTGGGAACGCTGGTCGAAATCAATTGCGAAACCGATTTTGTGGCAAACACACCGGATTTTCAGAATTTCGTCAAAGATGTAGCCATGCAGATTGCCGCTTCCGCTCCCCTGGCAGTCACCCGTGAAGAGGTGGACCCTGCAATCATTGAACGGGAAAAGGCCATTTATAAAGAACAGGTTATCAATGAGGGAAAACCCGAACATATCGCCGAAAAAATTGTGACCGGCAAACTGGAAAAATTCTATAAAGAAAATGTCCTTCTGGAACAGCCCTTTTTCAAAGATCCTGAAAAAAATGTTGAGACATACCTGAAAGAGACCATCGGAAAACTGGGTGAAAACATTCAGATCGCCCGTTTTTCACGGTTTGTTTTGGGAGAGAGCAACTAATTCATCCCACATAAGCAAAGGAGTCTGTTGTGTCAGACCTTCCTTACCAACGGATTTTATTAAAGTTGAGCGGAGAGATCCTGGCCGGGGAAAACGGGACGGGGATCGATCCTTCCGTTGTTTCCTATTTTGCCAGAGAGATCAAATCAGTCGTTGACCAGGGCCTTGAGGTCTGCCTGGTTATCGGTGGCGGAAATATTTTCAGAGGAGGTGCCAACACCCGGAAAATCGAAAGAGTCACCGGCGATTATATGGGGATGCTGGGAACTGTGATCAACGCCCTGGCCATTCAGGATGCCCTGGAGAAATCCGGCATCCCGACCCGGGTTCAAACAGCAATCAGTATCACCCAGGTTGCCGAGCCTTTTATCCGCCGAAGAGCCATGCGACATTTGGAAAAAGGACGGGTGTTGATTTTTGCCGCAGGAACGGGAAATCCTTTCTTTACGACAGATTCAGCTGCAGCCCTTCGTGCCGCTGAGATGAATGTAGATGCTCTGCTCAAGGGAACTAAAGTTGACGGTGTGTATGATAAAGATCCTGTCACACATACCAATGCCGTTCGTTATACGAGCCTCAGCTATGAAGAAGCCATTGAGCGGAATTTAAAAGTTATGGATTTGAGCGCCATTGCCCTGTGCCGTGAAAACAAGATTCCCATTATTGTCTTTAATTTTAAAGAACCCGGACACTTGCTCAGGGTCATTAAAGGTGAACCAATCGGAACAATCTTAGGAGGTTAAGAATGCTGGAATCATTGTATAAGGAATGCAAAGCCAAAATGGATAAATCCATTGAAGTGATACGTCACGAGCTGGCATCCATCCGGACAGGCCGGGCTTCCACAGCCCTGCTGGACGGAATCAAAGTGGAATATTACGGCAACCCCACCCCTCTGAACCAGGTCGCCAATATTACAGTTCCCGAAGCAAGACTCCTGGTGATTCAACCCTGGGAAAAAAATATGCTTCCCGTGATAGAAAAAGCGATTTTGGCAAGTTCTCTTGGACTTACACCGGTAAATGACGGTCAGGTTATCCGTCTCCCCATCCCTCCCATGTCTGAAGAACGGCGGAAAGATCTCTCCCGTGTGGTGAGCAAGATAGCTGAAGAAGGACGGATCAGCATCCGGAACGTCCGACGGGAATTCAACGAGCATATCAGGAAAATGGAAAAAGACGGCGATATATCCAAAGATAATGCGGCTGACGGACTGGATGAAATTCAAAAAATTACAGACGAACACATTGCAAGAATTGATGAAATTTATGAACTGAAAGAAAAGGAAATTCTGGAAGACCATATTTGACGGATTCACTTTTTACCTGAATCCTTTTTTGAATCAACCATTCCCCAAATACCCTAAAAAGAAAAGCCCCGGTGAATATATCCCGGGGTTTTTCATTATCTTGTGCTTTTCTGCACAAAAAACACGACATCAAAAAAAAAGATGAAAGTTATAGTTTAAGCTTCCTCAAATCATCTTTCAACATCTTCAAATCATTCAGCCAATCCTCAATATCCTGTTCGTGTTCCAGCTCATCATTGAGGATATTTGTGGCGATCTGCCAGGTTGTGTGATCTTTTCCGTGGGTATAATCCGCAATTTCCTTGTAGCGTTTGATTGCACACTGCTCGCCACTGAGATTTTGTTTCAGAATGGCTTCAATGTACGGATCGCTGGGAGCCTCATAGGCACAGCGGCTCAGTTTGAACCATTCTTCCGGATGAATCACAGGATCACCGCCCAGCTGAATAATCCGGTCTACAACCATCACGGCATGATTCAGCTCTTCATCAGCATGTGTCAACAGCTCCGGTTCCACTTCGGTCCGCATGGGGCCTTCAATCAAACGGGCACCAATCCAGTACTGGTAATAAGCCAGCCACTCTTCAGACAACGCTTCATTCAACTGGCGAATCAAATCCTTGACATCCAAAGACCCCAAAATGCCAACACCTTTTTCACCCATCATAACCTCCTGACTGTTTATTTTTTATTCTTTGAAATCTATATACAATGTAACGAATCGATAAAAGAGAATCCATTCAATTTAAAAAAGCAGCCTTGCAGACAAATTGGCACAACGATTATAGAAATGTATTATCGGATTAATTATCCTCTTCCTGATAATCCACATCCACAATATCCTCTTTGGGGATATCATTCCGGTAGGAATCCTGTTCCGGTTTCTGGTCCCGGATGGGTGGATTTTTCTGATGTTTTTCCAGCCACAGAATTAGTTCAGGCCGGATCCAGCGTCTGTAGACAATCACCATTACATAGATGGCGATAATATATCCAAGAAGGCGAGTCATGACAGTTTCCTCACCGGCCGGTATAACTTGGTCCCTGCCGGTGGTGTTTGAATGGTTTTCAAAATCTCCGTTAAATCGTCCTCATTATGGACGAAGTCTATATCTGTTGTATTGATAATAAGCAGAGGAGTTTCATTATATCTGAAAAAAAACTGGTTATACATCTGATTCAGGGCTTCGATATACTTCTCATCCATATTTTTTTCAAAATCCCGTCCCCGTTTGACAATATTTTGCATCAGGCGCTCCGTATCCGCCTGGAGGTAGATGACCAGATCCGGCTTGGGAATCTGCCGAATCAGAAGATTCAGCATCTGGTCATACAGCATGAGTTCCTTTTCGTTCAGATTCAGATAGGCAAAGAGCTTATCCTTGATGAACATATAATCTGTAACCAGGTTTTTATGGAAAAGCTCCGTTTGAAAAAGATCTATCTGCTGACGATATCTGCTCAGGAGGAAGAAAATCTGTGTCTGAAAAGCATACCGGTCCCTGTCTTTATAAAAATCGCTGAGAAAGGGATTGTCTTCAAATTTCTCCAGCACCAGGCGGGCATTCAGGCGCTGTGCCAGGATTTTGGCCAGGCTGGTTTTCCCCACTCCGATAACACCTTCAATCGTAATATAATAGGCAGGCCTCTGCATTCAGATTTTCTCCACCCGTGATTGATCAGGACACTCGTTAAAAAAGTCCTGAATAGTTTTTCCCGTCCCAGGTACGGTATAATTTAAGGCAATTTCTCTCATAGGCTCTAATACAAATTTCCGGTGTTCAAATTTCCGGTGGGGAATAATCAGATTTT
>LGGY01000128.1 GCA_001509335.1 Fidelibacterota bacterium 46_43 | reverse complement strand
GACAGGTCATTCAACCTGAATTCAATGGAATTCATGACATGAAACTGGAAATGTTCTAATTTAGTCTGTTTATGAATCATCCAGACAATTTTAATAGAGACCAGTAGCAATCCGATTTCAAGGGATAAAACGGTAGGTAGGAAATTTGCAAATTTGAATATATGACGAAGAATATCAAAGGCAAAGAGCAACCCCACAATAATTAAAAAGATAAAATTTATCCTCCGATCCTTTTTCACAGATTCTATTCCGCCTATTTGGCCCATCAATTGGCGGATTTTTTCCTTTTCAGCTTTAAACTCCTCCAGTTCACGGCGTAAAGCTTCCGTATCTTTATCCCAAATATTTTCATCAATTTTATCTTGCATATTCATCACACCTGCTTTTCAAATGTTATCATGGCATGTTTATTTATTGATACGTATCATAGAAAATTCACGACAACAATTTAAGGGTTTCATGAAAGATATAAAACCAGCATTCGCATGATTTCGGGGGATTCAGTCCTTTATTTATCATTTTAAACACTTAAATTTTACCAATAAAAAAATTGAAGGATACCTTATGAAAAAAGACTTAAAGAGAATCGATATCAAAGCATTTGATTCAAAAATTTTTTCCTTGTGGGATGATCAGTGGTTTTTATTGAGTGCCGGTGATTTTGACAAAGGGGATTTCAACAGCATGACCATCTCCTGGGGAAGTCTTGGCATTATGTGGTCTGTCCCCTTCGCCCAGGTAGTGGTCCGGCCTACACGTCATACCTATCATTTCATGAACAAATACAATGATTTTACCCTGTGTGCCTTTTCGGAGAAATATCGGGAGGATCTTTCATACCTCGGATCCCATTCAGGCCGTGATGAAGACAAAATTGCCAAAACTGTCCTTACACCCTGTGCTTCAGATTTTGTGAACGCTCCCTCTTTTGAAGAAGCTGAACTGATCATTGAGTGCCGGAAAATATATGAACAGGACATGGACCCAAAGCTTTTTCTCGAGGATTTTATCCATACAAAATATCAGGAGAACGATTATCATCGAATTTATTTTGGAAAAATACTAAATCTGCTTCAGGTAGAAAAACCATAGAGTGATATCAAAGAATGTCCCTTGTTCCTGAGTAGACACTTTTCTAACTTTTAATACGACCAACCCGACAATAAATAGTGAGGTTTTGCCATGAGTGAATGTATGTATCCTGCCATGAAGATTGATAAAATTAACATTTACCCCTTCAATATAGAAACGGAGGAAGTCTTTAAGATTGCCACCATGAGCCTGAGTGGTGCGAAGAATGTGCTTGTGGAAATCAAAACCAACGAGGGGCTCACGGGCTGGGGCGAAGCGAGTCCGTTCAGGGCGATTGTCGGAGAAACCCAGGGCATCAATTTTGCCGCAGCAGTTGAACTCCGGGAAGTGCTTTTGGGAAAAAATCCTCTGGAGGTAATGGCCCGGACCGAAGAAATGGAAGCCTGGCTGCCATTTAATACAACGATTCGTTCCGCATTTGATATGGCTCTGTATGATATCGCGTCACAGGCAGCAGGATTGCCTCTGTACGCCTATCTTGGAGGAACTCGACGCCCTGTGGAAACAGATTTGACCATTGGGATCGGGACCGCTGAAGAAGCGGCGGACAAAACAAAAAAAATTCTGAATAAAGGATTCAGGATGATCAAAACCAAGGTGGGTATCTCCATTGAGGATGATTTAAAGCGATTGAGAGCTATCCGGGAAACTGCCGGTCCGGATGTAAAAATCCGGATTGATGCGAATCAGGGTTGGGACCGGGTGACGGCCGTCCGTTGCCTGGAAAGTTATGAAGAACTGGATATTGAATTCTGTGAACAGCCGGTCCGGGCCCGGGATTTTGAAGGAATGAAATACGTTTCAGACCATTCAAACATTCCCATCATGGCTGATGAATCGGTGTTTTCACCCTGGGATGCCCTGGAAATTGTCAGGACTCAGGCAGCACCCCTGATCAACATCAAGCTGAGCAAATCAGGCGGTATCTCTGCCGGACTCAAAATCGCCCATATTGCCCAGGCAGGTTACATCACCTGTATGACGGGCTGTATGTCTGAATCGGGTTTGGCAAACACGGCTTTCACTCATTTTGCCATGGCAAATTCAGCCGTAAAATATTTTGATCTGGATGCCAATGAAGGACACGTCAACGAACCCATCAAAGGTGGGGCTGTTTTTGACAACGGTCATGTTATCTTGCCGGATGATCCGGGAATAGGAGCCTCTCCTGAACCGGATTTCATCAAAAAGCTCAGCAGGGAGAAAATATAACCCATGAATAAAAGTGTCCCCGTTTTACAGGCCGTTGATCCCACACACGTGGATTATGATGGAAATGTTTACCTTTTTTTTGGAGGATATGACTACCACCGGCTTTCCTGGCATCCTGAAATCATGAATGCCATGGATGAAGCGTCCCGGATATATGGGATAAACAGCGGCGGCTCCAGGTGCACAACAGGCAACCATCCCTTACACTTGAAGCTTGAGCGGGATCTGGCACACTTTTTCAATCTGGAAGATGCCCTGCTCCTCCCTACCGGGTATCTGGCAAATATTGCATTATTTCAGGGATTAAGGCACGATTTCGACATGGTATTTATCGACGAAAAATGTCACCCCTGTATTTGGAACGGAACGGCTGTAGCCCGTATGAATACTATGATTTATCCCCACATGGATGCGGATTATATCGAAAAGGAAGTCAAAAAACTCCCTTCTGACAAAAACCGTTTTCTGATTGTCACCGAAGGAACGGGGTCCGTATACAGCCCGATTGTTCCGGCAGACCGCTACGCGCAGATCGCAAAAGAATACAAGGGGATGCTTTTGGTGGACGAAGCCCATACTGCCGGGGTTTTAGGCTACACAGGACGGGGAATCCGTGAACATTTTAAACTGTGTTCAGACCACTACCTTATTTCAGGTACTTTAAGCAAGGCATTTGGTACCTACGGTGGGTATATCGCCGGAGGAAAACGGTGGATTGAATCGATCCGTTGCGCAGCCCATGTCTATCAGGGGAGTTCAGCTTTTCCTCTGCCACTCTGCGCCGCCGGCATGAAAGCCATTGACATCATCGATCGTTCACCAGAAAAAGTTCACACTTTACAAGACATGAGTCTGAAAGTGAAACAATATCTGTCAGAAAAAGGGTTTTCTCTCCCCCTCACGCCCACACCCACAATTCCTGTCCTTTTTGACACTCCGGAGCAGACAGCAAAATTGAAGAAAAACCTTCAGGACGCAAGAATCTATCCTACGTACATTTTCTACCCGGGCGGTCCTAAAGAAGGCTATTTCCGCTTTGCCCTCTCCAGCGCCCATTCGCAGGAAGATATTAACGCCTTTCTTGAATGCATTGATCGAAGTCTCTAATACAATCCCTTAACAGAGAGTTTTTCATGGAATATGGTTTTTTGTCCGTTCTCCCACCCCTCATCGCCATCCTCCTGGCACTCTATACAAAAGATGTGTTTATTGCCCTCTTCACCGGTTGTTTCAGCGGATATTTTATCCTTAGTGATTTGAAAATCATCAGTGGATTGGACGCTACTTTCATGTCCTTTATTCAGGTCTTTGCCGATGCAGATAACACCATTGTCATCATCAGTGTTTTGCTGATTGGAGCTCTCATCCATCTGATTGAACAGAGTGGCGGCATCAACGGTTTTGTAGAATCCATGGTCCGGCATCGTGGCATAATCACTACAAAGCGAACCGCAAATATGTTTACCTGGTTTACGGGTCTGCTGGTATTTACATCGGGAACACTCAGCACACTCCTTACAGGAGCCATCACCCGACCTGTGAACGATGCCTTGAAAGTTCCCCATGAAAAAAGCTCTTTTATCGTCCATTCCACTTCTACGCCCGTGTGCGTGTTGATACCTCTCAGCGGCTGGGGAGCCTTTATGATCGGACTCATACAGGCTCAGGGAATTCCCGATGCCACTCAGGTGATGATCCAAAGCATTCCCCTGAATCTGTATGCCATCCTGGCTGTATTTTTTTTGCCGATTCTGATTTATACAGGCTTTGATTTCAAGGTAATGAAAAAAGCCGAAAACCGGGCGGATACCACCGGGATGCTGGATGCCGATCTTGACCGGCAAAACCTGATGGAATCAGAAAACCGGAATATGACACCCTCACCCGTAAAAAATCTGATCATACCCATTGTGACCATGGTATGTGTCATCCTGGCAGGCTTATTCATTACAGGAAAAGGCAGCCTGATAGAAGGAGACGGCATGCGAAGCATACTATGGGGATGTATTGTCAGCCTGCTGACATCGTACATTTTGTACAGAAGCCAGGGAATATTTCATTACAAAGCCTTTATGAAACATCTTTTTTATGGTGCCGGAAGCATGCTGAATGTGGGCTCGATTCTTATTTTTGCTTTTTCTATGGGGAGCGTTGTAAAAATGTTGGGGACCGGACCTTACCTGGCGGAAGTCTTTGCTGGATTTTTAACACCGGCCCTTTTACCGGCACTGATTTTTCTTTTCAGCTGCATCATCAGTTTTTCCACCGGTTCTTCCATGGGCACCATGGCCGTCATGATGCCTGTAGCCATGCCCATGGCACTGACTATGGATATGTCCGTAGCACTGATTTCGGCCTCGGTTTTCGGTGGCAGCATTTTTGGGGATCATGCTTCCCCGATTTCAGACACCACCATCATGAGTTGTACTACCACCGGATGCGACGTGATGGACCATATCCGTACGCAGCTTCCTTACGTGGTAAGTTATGCGGCACTCGCTCTGCTGGGATATCTGATTCTGGGTTTTTCCGGTATATAAATCTTTGCATACTAATTGTTCGATTTTTGTTCTATGCAACCTTATGCTTGTTCAGCATGAGAAAAGTATGGAAAAAGTCAAAGCGGGGTTATTTATCGTCGTGATGATCCTTGCGCTGCTTTTTGCCATACTGGTTTTTACTGGTGTGATACCCGTTGAAACCCTGACCGGGCATATATTGTTCGGAAATATTCTTGTATTGGTCGGTATCGGATGAACAGATAACTATTTTATTCGAAAAAATAAATCATAAAATCATTGAATGAGTCCTCTTCATCCTGATATTCCTATGCTCATCAAATAACATATGACATCTTAAATCGCTTTTTTTATAATTTTTGATTAAAGAAACTACATTGAACGGTGATTCAACTTAAAATTATACATTCACTTCATACTTTTCCAGCGTTACCATATCCATCGCTGTTAGGATCCGGTTATATCCGGCACCGGTATCCAGATTGATCACATTGTATTTATTTTTTTCTGCTGAACCCCTCAGGGCTGTGTGTCCCAGAAAATACCGGTCATAAGGTAATTTTGGGGCCTGTTCAAACACCCAGAAATAGCGATCCCATGTTAGGACTTCAGTGTCCTGGTCTTTCATCGGTACTTCCGGTGTGATCCCTCCATGAAATACAGCGATGGACAATCCTCCGAGATGAAGTTCACGGTAATAAGGCATGTTTTGGTAATAATCCAGCACTTCTTCCCGGGACAGAGATTCCTGATGCCAGGAAGAGAGGGTCTCATAACCACCCTGACTGAGCCAGATCTTGGGAGCATGGCCCCGGGTTATATAATCCAAAAACCACATATCATGATTCCCGCGGACTGATAAAACCTTGTGTTTGATACAAAAATCCAAAACCTTCGCCGAATCAGGACCGCGATCCGTCAAATCTCCTACACAATACAGACAATCCCCATTCGGATCATAATCCGCTTTCTTCAGGACACGGATCAGGGCATCGTACTGCCCGTGGATGTCACCAAGAATGAGATGGCGCATGATATTAGTCGGCAGTCGGCAGTCAAAAGTCGAAAGTCGAAAGTGGTGTGTTTTAAATGCTGGTTATTGTGTGGCTTCCTGGGCATGCAGATTCCGGAGCCGTCTTGTTACGTGTCACGCATTACCGGATGAGGAGCAAGCATTGACCCACACAACCAAACTCTCAACTCAACACTCAAACTTAATACTCATTACTCTCCACTCTCAAATGGAGTTCTTTCAGCTGTTTTTCGTCCACCACATCGGGGGCATTATCCATTGGTGACTGGGCAGTGGTAGTTTTTGGAAAAGCAATGACCTCGCGGATGGAGTCTGCCCCTGCCAGAATCATCACCAGCCGGTCAAAACCAAAAGCAATCCCACCATGGGGTGGAGCACCGTATTGAAAAGCGTCCAGCAGGAAACCAAACTTCTGACGGGCTTCTTCATGGGAAATTCCCAGAATTCTGAACATTTTTTCCTGAAGAACTTCCCGGTAAATACGAATGCTGCCTCCGGCTATTTCGTGGCCGTTCAGCACCAGGTCATAAGCCTGGGCCCGGACCGATTCAGGATCTGTTTCCATCCGCTTTTCATCCTCAGGTCTGGGAGATGTAAACGGATGGTGCATAGCCACAAAACGGTTCTCTCCCTCACTTCGCTCAACAAGGGGGAAGTCGTTGACCCACAGTGCTTTATATACATCCTTCTCAATCAGATTCAAATCCTTTCCCAGTTGAAGACGGACTGCTCCCAGGGCTGTTAAGGCAGTGGTCCAAGTATCAGCACTGAAGAATAACAAATCCCCGGGATTCGCACCGGACACTGCAATCAGTTCCTTGCTCAGTGAATCATTAAAAAATTTAGAAATACCACCTGAAAGTCCACCTTCCTCGACCTTGACAAATGCCAGTCCTTTGAGTCCGTACTTTTTGGCAAGATCTGTATATCCGTCTATTTGTTTCCGGGATAAATCACTCCCGCCTGGAACCCGCAGGCCACGAACCACTCCACCGGAGGCCAGCACGGACCGGAAAATCTGGAAATCAGATTTTTCTGCGATTTCATCCAAGGCAAAAAGAGGCAGATCGAAGCGGGTATCGGGCTTGTCAGTCCCATAGGTTTCCATGGCATCCTGATAAGAATAGACAGGCAGGGGCAGGGGCAGGTCGATATTCTTTACGGCTTTCATCACAGCGGCCAGCAAGCGTTCTCCCACATCCCTCACATCCGGTTCATCCACAAAACTCATTTCAATATCAATCTGGGTAAATTCCGGCTGGCGGTCTGCCCGGAGGTCTTCATCCCGGAAACATTTGACAATCTGATAATACTTATCGAAACCGGAAACCATGAGTAGCTGTTTATAAGTCTGGGGGGACTGTGGCAAGGCGTAAAAGTGTCCCAGGTGCAGCCGGCTGGGGACCAGAAAATCCCGGGCACCTTCCGGAGTGGATTTCATGAGAACCGGTGTTTCAATTTCAAGGAAATCTTCATCGTTTAAAAATTGCCTGACAGCCTTGCCTGTTTCATGTCGCAACAAGATATTTTTTTGCATTGTCTGGGTTCTTAAATCCAGATACCGGTATTTGAGTCTTAAATCTTCACTTCCTGTTTCACGGCGGGTGATTTCAAAAGGAGGTGTTTTGGCTTTGTTTAAAAGTTCAACCTCTTCAGCCAGCAATTCCAGGGTGCCGGAAGCCATTTTGGGGTTGATGGCATCCTCAGGCCGCAGTGCAAGTTGACCTTTCACGGCAATCACATCTTCAGGCGTCATTTTGCGTACCCTTTCCCGAAGGGTTTCCGGTAACTCTGTTCCAACTCGGACCTGAATCAGTCCATAACGATCCCGGACATCCAGAAAATAGATACCTCCCAAATCCCTCCGGGTATTTATCCAGCCATTGACAATGACGGTTTGTCCAACCAGGGACTCATTCAATTCGTGGCATCGGTGTGTACGCTTTAAGTTCAAAGTATCTCCATGTTTGTAGGGTAAAGTTACGTAAAGCAAAGCATTTCCAAAACGGTTTTACGTGAGGCGTCTCTTCATTATTCTATGATTGATAGCTTGCAGAAGTTTATTTAGCTTTGCAAACTATGAAAGATATTCGAGGTTGACATAAAACATCTTTTCAAATCGCTTCTGCTTTTCTTATTATTTTCTCTTCTGTGGGGACAAGAAGAATTTACTGTTCATAAAATTTATTTTGACGGGAACCAGTCTTTTTCCTCTTCACTCTTAAAAAAACAATTAACCATAGAGCCAAAAACTCTTTCTCAGCGTCTTTTCTTTTGGAAAGATGCAATAACATATACGGATGGACATGTGGATCAGGATCTGAGACATATCCGGAAATTTTACCAAAAAGAAGGTTTTTTATTTGCAGAAGTCCAGGCTGAAAAAATCCCCCGGAGAAAAGCCGGGGACATCAATCTCCATTTCATTATCACTGAAAACAAACCGGTTTTAACTGATAACATTCTCTACAATATTCAGGCACGCAGTGAAGGGGAGAAAGAGGTCATTGACTCTCTGATTCAAGAGCGAAAAGGGTCATTTGACCTTCTCCCGGGGCAGAGGTTTCGTGATGAATCGGTGGAAAACATGCGCCGGGAACTTTTTAAAATCCTCCTTGATCACGGATACCCTGAGCCGGACATCACATACACATTATTCTTAAAAAACGAAAAAAGGCAGGTGGATGTTCATCTTACCATTACGCCCGGCAGGATTTATCATCTGGGAGACATTCGAATTTCAGGGAACGAACATATTAAACCGTTCGTTATCCAAAAGCAGGTGACACTGGAGCAGGGGGATATATTTTCTCAGTCCGCTCTTGAAAAAAATCAGCAATTGGTCCAACAACTGGGTCTTTTCGAATACGTTTCCATCAAAAATCTTGTACGGGAAAAAAATGAAGATACCGGAACTCTGCCGGTGGAAATATTTGTGCAGGAACTTCCTCAATGGTCTTTTAAAACCGGTGCCGGATACGGATTAGACGAACGAATCCGCTTTTCGGCCACAATTCGCAGGCAACCTTTTTTCGGTAAAGCCCGTTATGCCGTGCTTACGCTTAAATATTCCTATCTGGAACCTTATCACATCAATCTGAAAATTACACAACCGGCCTTTCTCACATCCCGCAGTACTCTCTTTCTGAATCCCTTTGCCCGAAGAGAACGTGAAAAGGCATACAATCTGGAACGATTCGGTGTCAGTGTAACATTTCAGCAGGGTTTATCTTCCTTCTCCAATACTTTTGTAAACTATACCATAGAAAGAAATCAGCTCGACCTGAGCGAAGATATTACAGATGCTTTCCTTTTAACAAACACCTACTACAATAAATCAAAAATTTCATGGGGAATATCCACGGACCGGTCATCCCCCCTTTTCTATCCCGATAAAGGTTTTTTTGCATCTTTTGTTACAACTTTTTCTGGTCTTCCAGGCAGTCAATATCATTATGTGTCGGCATTGACCGAGTTTAAAAAATTCCAGTACATAACAGAGGGACTCATCATCGCCGGCCGGATTAAAATCGGATCGATGAAACCGGTTATGAATGATGAATCCGCCCCTATTGAAGAACGTTTTTTTGCAGGAGGAAGTAACAGTGTACGCGGTTTTCTCAGAAATGAACTGAGTCCGAAAAACGAAAACGATATTTCTGTCGGCGGCAACAGTTATTTTGAAGCGTCCCTGGAATTCAGACACCAACTATTGAATATCTTATCCGGTGTTCTTTTTGTGGATATCGGGAACGTTTGGATTGACTATAACAGCCATAATTTCAAAGATCTTGCCTGGTCACCCGGTGTTGGAATACGTATTAGAACTCCCATTGGTCCCATACGTTTTGATGTGGCATACCCCCTGAACCAACCCGATGGTAAAGTCCGTTATCACTTAAGTTTCGGTCAGGCATTTTAATATGAAAAGAGTCGTTAAAAATATTGGAAGGTTGCTTCTGGGTTTTATGGGTGTGTTGATCCTCCTGCTTTTTCTTACCCAGACCCGTCCATTTAAGAAAGCCTTGGGAAATTACATTATCAAACAGGCCAATCATTTCTTTGTTGATGCCGAACTAACCCTGGAAAGCCTTGAAGGCAGCCTCTTCCGGACATTGGATCTTTCTCAATTGACTTTAGTATATAAAGATACGGATACCCTGCTCACCCTGGAATCCCTTTCAGTCAATTACAATATTTTCTCACTTCTTAAAAAAAGTCTCCATATCCGTGAGATTCGGCTCAAAAAACCAGTTATCAGCATACATGAAAAGGGTGATGGAACATGGAATTTCCAGGAGATTTTTGCCAAACCTGCCGATACAACCGGGAAGTCTGATAGTGAGCCCTTTTTTAATTCCATACACCTTGATAAGCTTTGGGTTAAAAATGCCACCATATTTATTGATGACAGCAATGAAAAAACATTCATTCCACAGAAAATTCTGGACCTGAATCTTGAAGCAGGTTTTTTCTATCAGAAAGATTCGATTCAGGCGGACATAACAACATTCCGGTTTAAAACGGCAGGGCCTGACTTTTCTTTACAGAATCTGACCGCTGAATATATTCAAACCACAAATCGTTTACAAAAAGGCAGTTTTATTCTGAAAACCGAAAATTCCAATATTTCAGGACAGACGGAAATCGATACTCTTAGCCGATTCCCTGTTTCTTTACAACTTGAGGGTAAACCGGTCAGTCTGGGCGATTTTGAAGAATTGCTGCCGTATCATCCAATCATCGCGTTTCCGGAACTCACCTTTACTCTGAAGTCCATTCGTGAACAGGGAATATTAAAAATGACAGCCCGTCATAATGATCAAATCCTTACAGCTGACATCCATGCCGACAGTCTGACTGCTACCCCGGTTTACACAGCGGATATCCGTATTGAACATCTGAATCCTGCGGTATGGATCAGGGGAAACATCCCTGAAAGCGATCTCAATATGCGCCTTCACGCCTGGGGACGGGGAATTGACCTGCAATCCATGGACCTGCGAATAACGGCCAATATCGAACAGTCCACCATCCGCAATTATCCCGTAGAACCGGGGAAAATCAGCATTGATAAGCAGAAAGATCAAATCACTTTTATTGCAGATTATTCAAGTTCTTTTGGAGCCCTATCTATTGATGGAGCAGTAAACCGGATTTTTAATAAACCTGAATATCGATTCAGCGGGCAGGTAACGGAATTCAATCCTGCTGTTTTCTTACCCGACCAAACTCCTGATTCTGATATCAGTCTTGCCTTTCAGATAGAAGGAAAAGGGATTAATCCAAAAACGCTGGAAAGTAATCTGTCTGTCATAAGTCGCAATTCCCGTATCGGTGATATACAGGTAAATGTTATCGATCTATCGCTTCATTATAAAAATGAATTCTTAACAATTCACAAAGGACTCCTTAACAATTCCATGGCCAATTTGGAGTTTTCAGGGTATGCGGATTTAAAAGGGAAAACGGCGATTGAATTCCGTCTTGAACCTCAAGACCTGAAACCCCTGGAATCCTTGCTGGATACCGGTCCACTTTCCGCTGACGGAAGGATTCACGGCAAACTTTCAGGAACCCCGGATAATCTTTCATTGCAAACCGATCTGGCGCTAAAAAGTCTTCGTTATGATTCATTAACTGTCGATTCTTTCAACGGCCAAATTTATATCCATTATCGTGAATCCCAATTATCCGGTAACATAGACTTATCTGCCACCCGGCTAAAGATGAAAGATTATATTTTTGATTCCATAAGACTTCAGTCAAAAGGAACAAAAGACGAAATTCATAACCATTTCATGGTTTCCTCCGAAAAAATACACCTGACTCTTGAAGCTGTTATTTATCCTTTCCCTGTTCTGACTGTTCATATTTCCGAAATGACTCTTCGAACGGATCCCCTTTATGCAGAAACAATCCACAAAAACGTGAAGATCACCCTTGATGAGAAATCCCTGACGCTGGATAATCTCGATTTCCGGATCGGAGATGGCACTTTCAATGCACAGGGCCGAGTCTCCAGAAATCTTTCGGACGCGCATGATATCACATTATCCGCGGAAAGATTAAATCTTCAAATTCTTGAATCATTGAATATTGTATCCTTTCCTGTGTCAGGACTTCTTTCCCTTAAATTTCATGGAAAAGGAACACTGGATAATCCATCCCTTGACTTTCAGGCCACAGGGCAGGCTCTGAATTTGTACACCGAAAATCTGGGTGATTTTAACCTTGATTTTCAGCTAAAAAACAGGTCAGCCTGTTTCAACATGCAGAATACTCATGGCAGCAGCGAATATCTGAAGGCTGAGGCAAATTTTCCCTTATCTGTGTTACAACCCATGATCACCATGCAGGACAGTATTGTTTTATCGATTGAAATAAAAGAACTCCGGGCCAATCGTTTAAATACCTTATCATTCATTTCCAGTCCTGTTGACGGTCAAATTAACGGCGACATAAATATCACCGGAAGAATTCAAAATCCGGTGGCAGATATTCAGATCACAGTTGATCAACTTTCCATACAAGAACACCTGATAGAAAAAATATCCCTCGCCATCATGCTGGAAAACCAGCGATTTCGTTCCACCTTTAGCCTCGAAAAATCAGAGAATGAAATTCTGAAGGGAAAAGCGGATATTCCTTTTTATCTTTTCCCGGACTCTTCAGGATCCCGGGTTCCTTCTGATGAACAAGTTGAATGTGATTTAATAATTCATGAACTGGATATGGCTTTTTTGCAATCTTTCAGTGATCAGATACATAACCTTAAGGGTCAACTGGATATTGAAGCTCATCTGAGAAATACACTGAACAACCCTGATTTATCCGGAGAAGTGACATTAAGCCGTGGAAGTCTGTCTATTCCCCGGTATGGCCTGGAATATCCTGACATCCGCATGAAAGCCGGATTATCCGGCAGGCAGATAACTTTACGTGAATTAAGGATAAAGGGGGGTGATGGTCATTTGATTCTCACCGGTAACGGCACTATAGCCCGGCCGTCATCTCAGGGTATCGAATCCTTTTTAATTCGTGCACAGGGAAATCAATTCACAGCTGCCGACAGCAAAGATATTTTTATATTGACGGATATGGATGTAACACTCAAAGGATCGCCGTCCAATCCCCAATATAGCGGAAAGATCCATATTCCCCGTGCCCGTTTGAACCTGGATGGTCTTCAGGGATTCTCTTCAGGAGCCGATGCTGATGAACCCATGTTAGTCAGAGCTCTGCAACAGGAAACTGATACAGTAATAGTGATCCGTCAAAAAGATGCAGCACCATCAGGTTTTATAGAAAATCTTACCGGAAAACTCTCTGTCAACATTCCCCGGAACACCTGGATTCGGAATAAAAACATGAATATCGAAATCGGAGGTGCCTTGGAGATTTTAAAGAGGGGGGGAAATTTTGAATTATTCGGGTCCATTCGTACCCTGCGGGGACATTATGAGCAATATGGCAAAAAATTTGATATAAAAGAGGGAGAATTACGATTTGAAGGTGGTTCAGAAATTAATCCCTTCTTAAACTTAACTATAAACTATTCTTTCAGAGATGTTAACCGTGTTCGCCGGAACTTAAGTATAAAGCTGAATGAGAAAATGAGCAATCCGGACATATCATTTTTTCTTAACGATGAAACCATTTCTGAAGTAGATGCCGTTTCTTATCTTCTATTTGGAAGAAGCAGTCAGGAAATTTCCGGGAGTCAGCAGAGTGAAGTCCGGGAAAAAACGGAGGAAGGGCTGGCAAAAAACTTGATTGCCCATCAGTTGGGAGTCCAACTCACGGGAGAAATCGGAAAAAGGCTGGACCTGGATGTGTTTGAATTTGCCGGAGGTGGGGATTGGAAACAGGCATCACTCTATATTGGAAAATACATTACAGACAAATTGTTTTTAAGTTATGAAAAAGAATTCATCCTGGGACAAACACGGGAAATTGTACCGGATAAAGTCTCGGCGGAATATGAATTAAACCGGAATATCTATATTCAGGCAACCCGTGGGAATGAACGGACAACGGGTTTTGATATTGTATGGAAATTTACAAAACGATAGGAGACAGGAATGAAAGTAAAACAATTTATAGTACTGGTGGTCCTTTTTACACTCCTGACATCCTGTGCCGGCAGGATTGAAGCACCGGTCAAGGAAGCCAGGGCAGTATGGTATTCCCGGTTTGAATATTGCAACTCCACGAAGACCCACGATCAGGACTCTATCAAACTTCACATCAGTTCGGTCATAGACAAAGCGGCAGATGCCAATTTTAATATCATCCTTTTTCAGGTCCGGGGGAATGGAGATGCCTATTACAAATCAGATATCGAACCCTGGGGTGAACTTCTTACAGGTGAATTCGGCAAAGATCCAGGTTGGGATCCCCTGGAATATGCTGTAAAGAAGGCACACAGCAGAGGTCTGGAACTCCATGCCTGGATCAATACATTTCCCGTATGGCGGGGAACCAAACCCCCAAAAGAAACAAGTCCCCTATCCCCCTATCTTGCCCATCCCGAGTGGCTTGTCTGTGATACATACGGAACACCGCAACCTTTGACGAATCATTATGTCTCGTTTTCACCGGGGATTCCTCAGGTCCATGATTACCTGATTACCCTGGTAAAGGATATCGTCAGCCGGTATGATATTGATGGAATTCATTTCGATTATATCCGTTATCCTGAAGGAAGCATTGATAATGGGTATTCCCATGATTCAATCAGTGTCCGTCTTTTTCAGGATTCTGAAAATGGGAATCCCTACAATCTTGAATGGGAAGACTGGCAACGTGAACAGTTGAACCAGTTTGTTTACAAGATGTATAATGCAATCCATGCATTGGAACCGGCTATCAAAATGTCCGCTGCTACCATCGGAAGTTACGATGTTGGGAGTTGGAACAGCTATCATGCCGTTTTTCAGGATGGCCGTCGCTGGGCGGAAATGGGGAAAGTCGATTTTCTAGCTCCCATGATTTATTGGGAAAGAACCCATCCCATCCAGCCTTTTATGAAACGAAGCGAGGAATGGCGTAAAAATACCTTCGAAAGATACTGCTTTCCCGGTATAGGAAGTTACCGTTACAATACTGATAAAAAACCTTATACCTGGGATGAAACCCTTGGGCAAATCAGGGATATGCGCAAAAAAGAGTTTCCGGGTTTTGTCTTTTTTGATGCCGGAAGTATTGAAGGTCACTGGAGTGATCTGGGTTTCAGGGAATTTGCCACACCTGCAAATATTCCACCCATGTCCTGGCTGAACGTTCAGAATCCTGTTTTGCCTGAAAATATTACCGTAGACATGCTGGATCACAACCATATCCGGATTCAATGGGAAAATACAACAGACCAATGGCAACGGTACAATATCTTTGTGGCTGAAGGGGCTCAAATCGATTCACTGTCATCACATCATCTCCGGATGGTCACGTTACCGGGGACGAATACCGTTGAACTAAAAATCAGGAACCAGGATACCCATATAGCTGTATCCGCGCTCAATAAAGCATGGATTGAAAGTCCTTTAAGCCGGGTTATCTCCTTCCGGGAATAAAAAAATGCTTGCAAAGAGCCGGTCTATGATAATATTTTCTACATAGGCACGGAAAAATTATCATGAAAAAGATCGTAATTGTAGAAGACGAGAGAATAATAGCTGATGATTTAGAGCTTACGCTCAAATCGTGGGGCTATGATAATGTGATAACAATCACAGCAGCAGAAGATCTCCTTGAGCATCTGGATGAGATTAAAGCGGATTTAATTCTCATGGATATTATGCTCAGGGGAAAAATGAATGGAATCGAAGCTGTTCGCTTCATCAACAAGAAAAAGCCTATCCCGGTGATTTATATCACGGCTTATGCAAATAAAGATACCATAGAGAAAGCAACGGAAACCAATCCTCTGGGATATCTCATCAAACCTTTTGAAGAATACCGGTTGAAAGAAATTATCGAATCTGCTTTTAAATAGTATTTCTCAGAAAAAAGTCCCCAACAAAAAAGAGCCGGAGTATTCCGGTTTTTTTTTTCACCGTTTCATATTTAAAAATAAAACAGAGCTGTCATTTAATATATGATTTTAAATATTATTTTGCATTTTACCATGTGCGGCGCTATTTTATCCCCGGGGGCGTATAGACATATAAGTATTTCTATATAGTAATATCCTTAAAAAACCATTTTATTTAAGCATTTCACTCTGGCTGAAACTCCGATCAGGCCTTAGTTGATGCAGAATGTGGTCATATTGAGTTGATTGTTCAGTAAAGATTTCGGCTGTTATTGCTCCAAGTCCGGGTCCCAGCATAAACCCTTGTCCACACATGCCGGCCAAAAGAAAATAGTTTTCAAACCCCGGTGCCCATCCCACCAGTGGAAAGCCATCGGGGGTCATGGGATAGAGTCCGCGCCAGATTCTCCGTACCCTCAGATGTCTTAAACGGGGATAAAGTTCAACCATCCGTCTGGAAACCATAGGGAGAAATTCGGATGTGTTCTCACAATCTTTGCCTTTAATAGGTGGTTCAGGAGTAATACAAAAAACAACCTGTCCCTCATCGTTCTGATAAAAATAGAAATTTGAAGATCCTTTTCCGGGACGGATGTCCACAATCATGGGCTCAAAAAACCGCTTTACCGGTTCTGTGATTCCTCCTTCATGAGAATCAGGAAAAACCGGGACATCCAGTCCCAATTTGGCATTTAGCTCCCTGGAATCTGCCCCGCTGGCATCAACAAAAATACCTGCCGTGTATGTATCTTTATTTGTTTTTACGGCATGGATTTTTTTATTATTTCTTTCATAATTCCCGACGGATTCATTAAAGAAAAAGTCAACACCCGAATCCCTGGCAAGACAGGTATATGCATCGATAAGCTTCAGGGGGCTGGCTGAACCATCCTCCGGAGAAAAGGTCCCCCCTCTTAAACCCTTACAGTAAATACCGGGAACCCGTGCTTCCACCTCTTCCCTGTCTGCCCAATAAATATTCAGATTGTGTTCATGTTGGACCGTTAAAAGATCTATCAGGGCCATTTCATCCTTTTGGGTATAGACTGGAAAAAGGTATCCCCCTTGAAACCAGCTAATATCATATCCGTAATTCTCTTTAAAGCGACTTACAATTTCCAGACTCTGTTTACAAATGTGAATTTTTGCCGGATCGGAGTGTGTGGCCCTGATACCGCCGATAGCCGCCCGGTTCTGCCCCCTTCCGGCAGAATGATTCTTTTCGATAACCGCAATTTTTAATCCCTTCCGGGAGAGGTAAAAACTTAAAGGAACACCTATGCTTCCTGCACCTATTATAACCACATCATAGTTTTTCATGGGGATCTTCTTCATTGACAATCGATTTCAGAGGTATTTCGACACTGAGGGGTCTGTATTTTACGGGTACAACATCCGGGGGATCTACACCCGCTTGTTTAAATAGAGTCGGAAAGTGTACGGTACAGTTTTTCCCTCCGCAGGCTCCCATTCCCACCCTGAGAACTTTCAAATGGTTCATATCCCTGACCTGATGTATACGGATGAACTGGATCAATTCATCGGCGGTTACCCTTTCGCATTGACAAACCAGGGCATTCCGGGGAAAATATTCAGGGGTCGGATTGGGTAAATATTTTGTCATTTCCGGATTCTGGACACGTATTCCCGCAACGGACAAGGCTTTATCCGGGGGAATGATGACATGAATCAGGTGGGTTTTTGTCTTCTTGTCATAGCGGATTCGCTGGACCTCCCCCTCACATGCATCACGACCAGCCGCATCACTCAGGGGGATGTGTGAACCTTCAGAAAAATCCGGAACAAATTCAAAAGGCAGAATGACTTCAGCCTGCTTCTCATTTTTTTTCCGGGCCAACACAATGGCCAGTCCGGGACAAATGGATACGCATTTACCACATCCTGTACAACCGCCGATATATTCGGGAATATCCATCAAATCATGACGACGGGGGTTAAGGCGGATTGCATTTACCGGACAGGATGTCACGCAGGGATTGCAGGGAATTTCCTGGCTGCAGTGAATCACCGGTTGAAATGTTTCTTTCAGCTGAATATTCGGTACATCCCAGACTTTTCCCGGTTTACTTTTTAAAAGTTCAGCCTTCCGGTACCACTCGTCCCGGACCGGCAACTCTTTTCCCATTCGGCGGGATAATTCACGGGCAGCCAGTCTGCCACCAAACATAGCTGATGAGGCTTCAGCAATTTCACCGGCATCCCCGGCTTTGACAACAGGAAATCCATAACGCTCAGCCACATTATAATATTCATCAATGGGCGTGAGCCCGGCGGCAATCAAAAGTGTATCCACCTGAAATGTTTTTCCTGTTTTCAGCAAAGGCCGGAAGGTTTCATCCACCCGGGCAATGGTGATCTTATCCAAAACATCCTTCCCTTCAGCCGATAAAATAGTATGATTCAACCAGATAGGAACTCCCATCCGTCTGATTTTGTCGGCATGGACTTTATAACCTGTTACTTGCGGGAGGATATCACATATTCCGGCAACTTCAATACCGGCCTGCAGGGCGTGATAAGCAGCAATGAGACCTACATTGCCACTTCCAACAATGAAAATCCGCTTCGATGCCAAAACCAGATCCCGGTTCACCAGTGTCTGAAAAGCACCGGCACCGTACACACCAGGCAGATCATTCCCGGGAAAAATCAAAGAGCGCTCCCTGGCACCTGCACTGATCATGAGTCCCCTGAAAGCAATTCTTCCGTAGTATCTGTTATCTGTGAAAACCCCGGCATATCCATCCTCATAAATTGCCACTACGGGAGAATTCAACAGAATTTTAATATTGGGATGATTCCGGACTTTTTCCTGGAGAATCCGGGCAATATCAATCCCTCGGGTTCCGGCATAACAATCATCCACAGAACCAAAAAATTTATGGGTCTGAAGCAGTAATTTACCCCCCAGACAGTCTTTATCTTCGGCAATAAGTACCGAATACCCCATTTCGGCACATTCAAGAGCACCTGTGAGTCCCGATGGCCCTCCACCTACTATTAGAACATCACACGTATACTCTTTTTGTGATGTCCCATGATATGCCAAGGTGTCATACGGGATTTCTGGGAGGTCATCCAGTAATCGTACGGACATATTTTCTTCGAGTGGGGTTACACAGGATTTCTGTGGTTTTCCGTTGATGATCACGGTGCAATGGGAACATTGGCCGTTGGCACAGTAGATTCCTTTGGCTGCATGATCTTTGGGATGCCGGGACAACACATGAAATCCATTGGCAATCAATGCCGTTGCAACAGGCTCCCCTTTCACCCCCTGAAAGGATTTGCCATTACAAGTAAATGAAACCATTTCAGCTTTTTCAGGAATGGGTAAGATGGGATGTTTGCGGATGCGATACTGCATAAAAGATCCTTAAAGTGGTGGTGTATGATGTGTACCTGAAGGGGATTGAATCAGCGCGTCCATGCCATAGCGGCCTTCATCCGGAATAAACAATCCGGCATTACCTTCATCCTGGTCATAATGAACTGTCAATTTGGAAGGATTGGACCTATGAAAAGATATGAGATCAGAACTGAGGTCTTTGTTCCATAATCGGCATTCATCAATGAGGGCGGTCCAGTCAAGGGAGTTTGGATCCCTTACATCCTCCCCGATCTTCAGGGACAACCGATTCCCAGAATCGGGTATGGTTGTTGTATCGGAGCCAGAGGCTCCGATATGTGCGCTATCGGCCCGGAGTTCTATTCTGGATGCATCATGGTTCATGTTCAAAGCCATCAAATGGAATCGGTAATCCCATACCGGATCTGTTGCAACAGCTCTGATACGTGTATCGGATGGGGATAAAAGATGCCGGTATGACACAGAATCTCCCGAAAGAACAGATTGTGATCTCAGAATAACCGACAAAAGAGTCCTGTTTTCGGGAAATATGAGCGTATCCATGGAAAATAAGATTTTAAAACACCAGGTTCCGTTATTCAAAATCTCCGGGGTGTCATGTGGACCGATTAAAATGCTTTCATTCCCAGAAATCACAATCGAATGATACTCTGTTTCGGGATCCTCACAGGCAAATAAAAGAAGAATCCATCCCGATAGACCCATGAGTGACCACCGGGTGCGTTGATACTCTTTTTCCAGATGAGCCAGTTCAAGCATTACCGGCTGCCATGCCATCATGACCCTCGCCGTATCGCCAGGGGTCACACGACATTCCACAGGCAGCGGGGATTTACCTGTATAAGATCCGTTGATGTAAAGGGGGATATTATCGGCATCACAGACGATAGACAGGCATCCGGTGTTTTCACGGTATGCTTCAGATGCCTTGACAAAGAGAAGGAGAAGAACCAGCATCAGGCAGATTCTTTCTCCTTTTCCCCAAAAGAGTAAATGATTATTCTTCGTCATCAATGACGGTAAGCCATCCGAATTTATCGTCTAATTTTCCATACTGGATACCGGTGATGGTATCATAGAGTTTTTGTGATTTGGGTCCGATTTTACGGTCATTCACAACCATGGCTTCTCCTTCATAATGGAGTTCACCTACAGGAGAAATAATAGCGGCCGTTCCCGTTCCAAAGACCTCCTCAAGAACACCCCGTTTATAGGCATCTACCACTTCATTGAAAGCAATCCGGCGTTCTTCCACGGGCCAGCCCCAATCCCGTGCGATTTTCAGTACGCTGTCCCGCGTAATACCCGGCAAAATGGTACCTTCATCCAAAGAAGGGGTAATCAGGGTCCCGTCAATCACGAACATGATATTCATGGTACCCACTTCGTCCACATATTTGTGTTCCTTGCCATCCAGCCATAAAACCTGCGGAAATCCTTTCTGTTTTGCCATCTGTGTGGCATAGAGACTGGCCGCGTAATTGGCGGCGGCTTTAACCTCACCCAGCCCGCCCTTGACCACACGGCTGAATTGTGTGTTTACTTCGATTCGGATAGGATTCAATCCTTCCTCATAATAAGAAGCCACCGGTGAAGTAATCACCATCAACCGGTATGTTTCAGATACTTTCAGTCCCAATGTATTGTCCATGGCAATAATAAAGGGACGCAGATAGAGGGAAGTCCCCCATTCCGTCGGAATCAGATCCCGGTCCAAATCCACAAGTTTTTTCACTGCCTTTTTATAAATATCTTCCGGAACTTCGGGAATGAACATCCTTTTGGATGAATTCACAAGACGCCGGTAATGACTATCCAGCCTGAACAACCGGACCTTTCCGTCAATCCCCATAAAAGCTTTTTGCCCTTCAAACACACATTGGCCGTAATGCAGGGTAATATTTGCCGGTTCGATGCACATGGGCTGATAGGGAACAATTTTTGGCTCTTCCCAGGCCTTGTTTTTAAAGTCCATTATCAGCATGTGATCGGAAAAATATTTTCCAAAACCAAGGTTTGAATAATTAATCGATCCTTTTCGGGATGTTTTAGCCTTTTCAATTTTCATATTTTCCTCACCTTCTTATGGGTTTAACGTTCCTGATAATATGCAAAATCCGAACCAAACGGGCAATCTCCCATTCATTCGGTCCTCAAAAGAAATTTACCAAAGCATAAACCCCAATTTCAGGAAAAAATGTTATTTTTCCGGGAATTTTTTTCTCATTTTTTGGAATTTTTCAAGAACGTGTAGATGGACTGGAAAGAATTCAGACGGAATGCTTCGTCGGTAACAAAATCTTTATGGTCAGTCGGTATGACCAGCGTATTTATTTCGCCACTCTTCTGCAGGGAACGGATCCAGTTATCATAATGGATATTTAATAAGTGAAGATATTCAGGATCAATAGATTGTTCATAATCCCTTCCCCTTTTCCGGATTCGGGAAATGAGGGAATCGGTAGATGCCTGGAGATACACAATCAAATCCGGTTTTTTCAGATAGGATGTCATTTCATAGAATATCTCCCGGTAACAGTCCCAGTCCCGATCACTCATATTTCCGAACTCATGAATACTTTTGGCAAAAATCATAGCGTCTTCATAGATCGTCCGGTCTTGAACGATTGTATGAGTCAGATTCTGAATTTTCTTTTGGACCTTAAATCGTTTTCCAAGAAAAAATATTTGCAGGTGGAAGCTCCATTTTTTCATATCTGCATAAAAATCAGAGAGATAGGGATTATCCACAACCACCTCATAATGGGGTTCCCAGCCATAATAATCACATAGCATGCGGGTAAAGGTGGTTTTTCCAACACCGATATTTCCGGCAATTCCGATAAAGGAAGGTTTCACAGAATGCGTCCTCTTAGTATGTCTCCATGAACAGAAACAATGTTCACATCATTCATCTCGTTCAGCTTAGCCTGATGTGTACCCGTTAAAGTTTGAATATAATATTCATTAAAACCTTTTGCACCCTTCTCGTTTTCTGATTCCCATAAAACACGGACTGTTTTTCCTTGAAACCGGGAGGCATAGAGAAAACGAAGCCGTTTGTCCAGTGAATGAAGAAGCCGGCTTCGTCTTATTTTTTCACTTTCTGACACCTGATTTTTCATGATTGCTGCCGGTGTACCCTTTTTAGGTGAAAAACGGAAAATGTGGAGATAGCTGAACTGCAGGGTTTCAATAAAACGAAAAGTCTCCAGAAAAAGGGATTCCGTTTCACCGGGAAACCCGGTAATAATATCCGTCCCAATAGATGCCAGGGGAATTTTATCCCGGATATATGCTACTTTTTCAGCAAATTCCTGACAGGTATATTTCCGGTTCATCGCCTTGAGGATAGGATCTGAACCGGCCTGAAGGGACAGATGGAAATGCGGGGCTGTGATCCGGGAAGCGGCAATATGATCAATCAAAGCATCCGTGAGGGTATTCATTTCAATAGATGATATCCGAATTCGTAAAAGCCCGTCGATTCTTTCCAAAGCCCGGATCAGATCCAGCAAATCGTGGGTCCCGTCCTGATAAGCTCCCATGTCGATACCTGTGAGAATTATCTCTTTATAATGATGCTCCGTCACCAGTTTCTTTGTCTCTTCCAGTGCATCGTAAAAGGATCTGCTTACCGGTTTGCCTCGGGCATAGGGAATCACACAAAATGTGCAATAATTGGCACACCCTTCCTGAATTTTTACAAAAGCCCGGTTTCGGTTTCCTGTACTGCTGATAAAAATATTTTCCGGAAAGATATCCTGATTTTCATCACTGACACAGATTAAAGGACTTTCAGAGACGGGTGGTAATTCATCCAGAAATTCAAAGATTCTGAATTTATCCCGGTTTCCCAAAATCAGATCCACACCCTCAATGTGTGAAATACTATCCGCCGCCACCTGAGGAAGACATCCGATGACGGCTATTTTCCCCCGGGGAGATGCTTTGACTGCCTGATAAATCGCACTACGGGTCTTTCTGTCCGCCTGATTTGTCACGGTGCACGAATTAATCACCGTAATATCTGCTACCTGTCTAAAGGGGACAACTGTCCACCCCCGCTCGGTAAAAGCCGTTCTCAAGGCATCTGTTTCCGCCTGATTAAGTTTACATCCTAATGTATGGAATGATACGGTTTTCTGAGTCAAGGGATCATCCTGTCAGCGAATCTGGATCTGACTCCGGTCCCCGATGATGAAGCGGTGATTTGCGGGTATACCTTCGGTTTTTCGAATGACGGCGGACTTTCCCAAAATGCTGCCTTCAATCCGGATATCCACATCCCGGATGGCAGCATCATCCATGAGAATCGAATATTCAATTTCGGAATTCAGAATTTCACATCCGTTCCCGATACAGGTATAGGGACCCAGGTAGCTGTTAAGAATACGGCAATTTTTTCCAATATGCACCGGCCCCCGGACAATGCTGTTTTCCACGACACTGCCCTCTGATAAAAAGACCTGTCCGGCCAGCACAGACTTATCATCGGAATAGCCTGAATGTTGATTTTGCACATCCTGGAGAAGCATCCGGTTGGCTTCAAGCAGATCTTCCGGTTTGCCGGTATCTTTCCACCAGCCGGTGATCTCTGAAAATGTCACTTTCCGCTTGTGCTCAATCAGGTATTGATGAGCATCGGAAATTTCCAGCTCGCCCCGGGGACTAGGTTGAATGGCATGGACGGCCTCATAAATTGATTCGTTATACAGATAAATGCCCGTCACAGCATAATCACTTTTGGGCTTTTCCGGTTTTTCTTCAATGGATATAATGCGTTCGTCGACAATCTCAGGTACACCGAAACGCTGGGGATCCCGCACTTTAGATAATACCAGATGGCAATCTGATTTGTTTTCATGAAAGGCATTCAGGAATGGTTGAATCCCTCCCCTGAGAATATTATCCCCAAGGTAATATACAAAAGGCTCCCCTTTTAAAAAGGATTCTCCGGTGATCACCGCATGGGCGAGTCCCAGCGGCGCTTCCTGAGGAATATATGTCAGGCGCACACCAAACATCTTCCCATTTCCAAAGGCCTTTTCCAGGTCTTCAAATTCCGGATTGGTGATAATCCCGATCTCTTTTATCCCGGCTGAAGCCACGTATTCAATGGCATACTGCAACATGGGTTTATTCACCAGCGGAATGAGATGTTTGTTATGAACGTAGGTAATGGGACGCAGGCGTGTCCCTTTGCCTCCTGCTGTGATCAGGGCTTTTCTGAGTTTCATGTAACATTCCTGTTTTGGGTTATCATCTCAATGGGAATCTTCATCATGGGAATGGGATGCCGCTTTATGAAGTTTCATTTCCAATGCTTTGGGATGAATAATGCTCCCGTTGACTGCCGCCGCAAAATTCGTAAGGATACTTCCAAGATACACATGATGCCCTTCCGTATGACAGGCTGATTGGAAAAGAGCCGGTGATGTGGTCATCACATGAACGACTTTTGTAAAGATACCCAGGCCTTCCTTGAGTACTTTAAAGAAGGAGGAAGGATAAATTTCGCAACCCAGATCCAGAAAAATACCTGCCAATCCATTATTGATCAGGTCACTGTAGACCATGGTATCCGATGGCATAATCATCATCTGGACTGCAGGGTTCACCGGGTTATAGCGGGTAAGTTTCAAGCCGATCTGGAAATCCTCAAAACGTCCGGATCCTTGTGCCCCTGCCATAATTTTATGGACAGGTTCATGAGCCAGGGATTCCACCGGAAGGATCTGAGTCTCTTTGCCATCGATAGCCAGGGCTATCATGGGAGATACAGCTGTCAGGTTAATTTCATTATCTTTGACATAGTCTGCTTTTTCATCCGGCTGATCAAAAAAGGCTTCCTGATCCGTCCGCTGATTTAAATATTCCAACACTTCGGTATCCGCCTCAAACAGAATGTAATTGTATCCGAAGGCTGCAAGGACATTGGCCAG
>LGGY01000046.1 GCA_001509335.1 Fidelibacterota bacterium 46_43 | reverse complement strand
TTTGAAGGATGTGGTTCTTGATTTTACATTTCTAAGCCTTTTCTTAATAGCTGGGACAGTTCTCCGCCGCTATATCCCCTTTTTCCAGCGCTTTCTTATTCCCAATAATATTATCGGAGGATTTATCGGTTTAATTTTGGGGAGCCAGGTGCTGAACATCATTCCACTGGATGGAGACCGCCTGGGGATGTACGTTTACCATCTGCTGGCCCTGACTTTTATCGTTTTGGGATTACGACAATCCAAATCTTCATTTGGGATGGGTCCGGGGATTGCTTACACCATGGGACACAGCTGGGAAAAAGCCGGTTTAGTGAATGGGGGGATGATTGGACTCACATTTGCCGTCATCGGATTTCTCATTGCCTATGTTGCCGGCATTACCCTGGTCAACCGAGGCATCCGGCGCGGAGAAACAGCCCTGATTAAAGGGAAAGACAGCCTGAACCGGGATATCCGGACCGGGATTGTGAAAGAAAACTCCCCGGGAGTGGCCGGATTTCTGACCCTTTCCCCTGAAGCCATTGAACCCATGGCATTTCAGGTAGGTCTCATCGGTTCAATTTATCTTTTAACATATTTATTCATTCGTGGCATTACTCTCATGATGGAATCCGGTGGGCTAGTGGAGTTTTCCGATACACTGTGGTCCTTTCATTTTATCATCGGACTTCTGATTGCCGTGGGAATCCGGAAAATCCTGGACCTGACTAAAAAGAGTTATGTCATTGATAAAGGATTGATGAATAGGGCTTCCGGTGTAAGTGTGGACTACCTGATTACCGGTTCAGTCGCTGCTATCAGTATTACTGTTATAGGCCAGTACTGGATGCCTATACTGGTGATGTCCGGTATCGCCGCTTTTACAACCTTTCTGATTATCCGTTGGGCATCCAAAAGGGCTTTCGATGATTATTATTTTGAACGGTTCATTGGGATTTTCGGTGAAATGACAGGTACCATCAATTCCGGTCTGGTGCTTATCCGCATCACCGATCCTGAATTCGAAACCCCGGCTGCAGAGGATCTGGCCTACGGAGGCGGCATTGCACTCTTTCTGGGCTTTCCCCTCCTCATCCTGCTGAATCTCCCAATAGTGTTTTTCAACAATTCAATTACCGGCTACTGGATCGCTTTTGGAGGAATGATCGTCTACCTGTTTATTCTGATGGCTGTCTGGCGACTTATCGGATATATAAAACCTTTAAAGAAATAAGGGTAACTTTTATAAAAAAATGGATGCCTTTATTCAAAAAAGTGACCCCGAATACATTTTTTAGATTAATTTTTTATTAATATTTAACAGAAATCCAACCTAAATGAGATGTAACCGGCTTCAAATATCCCGGTTCAATGAGCGGGATAGATGAATCCTAAAGAAGAAGGGAAAGAGAAATGAAGCCGATTTTATGTGCAGTGACTCTGCTTGCATTGTTGTCTTCATTACATGCAGCTACATTGAACGTTCCAGACAATTACACAACTCTGGAAGACGCTGTAACCGCAGCAGAAATGGGGGATACAATTCTGGTGAACCCCGGCATCTATGAGACAAATCTGGTTCTGGAAAATAAAGATCTTGTGATCGCCTCCCGCTTTATCTTATCCGGAAACCAGGAAGATATTGATAACACTATCCTGCAAAGCCTGTCCACCTATCAACCCATTATCCTATATAAATTAAACATAACTCCTTCAAGCCGGCTTGTAGGATTTACAATGGATGCAGAACAGCAAAGTTTGTACGGACATGTGAGAATTCGTGAGGGGGCAAATCCCGTTCTGGAATATCTCCGGTTGAGAAATCTGGGCGATTCAGCCTTACCCATTGCTGCAATTATCATTGAAGGATCGTCCGCCGAAATCAAATATTGCCGGATTGAAAACAATCAAAAATACGGGGTTTATCTTGATGGTTCTCAGATGACGATGTCTCACTGCTCAGTCAATAATAATGAAAATATCGGTATTGTTCTGGGAAATCATTCAACAGCCAACATATCTTTTACGGATATCCTTGAGAATAATGATGGTGGTATTCATACAAACAATTCAACTATCCACGTATCTGATTCAAGAATTATGAATAATACTAAATTTGCCGGCGCCGGCTTTCAGGGAGGGTATACGGATTTCTCGCTTGAAAGGGTTTTAATTACGGGAAATGTCGCAACCGGAACCAGCAATGGCGGAGCCGGAGGCGGTATTTATCTTTCTGCCTCCAATGGGAATATCATCAATTGTACCATCGCGTATAATGAGGCAAATCAATGGGCCGGCGGACTTTTTACCTTAGTATCCAATATTAAGATCATCAACAGTATAATCTGGGGAAATAATGCCAATGGTCTTTCAGAAATCGGCTGCTGGTCCAGCAGTAAAATGCAGATAGCCTACTCCAATGTGCGAGGCGGTCCTACGGCACAAGATGTAATGTACAATGGTGTGATCACCTGGCTGGATAATAATATAGGGAGTTCTGTTGTCAGCCATAATCCTTCCTTTGATGCGGACTATCGGCTCACGGCAAATTCTCCTTGTATTGATCAGGGAGCAGCTGTGTATACCATCGGAGATGAACTGATTGTAAACATGCCTCAGGGAAGCTGGGCAGGCGCTGCACCGGATATGGGGGCTTATGAATATGAAGGGTCTCTGCCAACTTTGACAGCAGACTTTACCGTTCTTACCACACCTCACGGACCTGCTCCTCTGTCTGTTCGTTTTTCAGATATGTCCTCCGCAGAAAACACGACCATAACTTCCTGGGAATGGAACTTCGGTGACGGCGGCACCAGCTCCCTCCAGGCACCGGTTCATACCTATGAAATACCGGGGACTTATACCGTATCTCTGACTATTTCAGACGGTGAAAACACAGATACCCATACCGTTGAAAATATGATACTTGTTTTGGTCCCGGAAATTCAGGCACATTTTACTTTTTTACCGAATAACGGCCCCATTCCCCTGACCGTTCGTTTCAGAGACGAATCCATTGGACCTGTCGATGCCCGTTTTTGGGATTTTGGCGATGGTGATACAAGCACCCAGATCCATCCCGAGCATGTATATACAGATCCGGGGATATACGATGTGACTCTGATCGTTGCCAATGAATTTACAACCGATACCAAAACATTTTACGGGGCAATTACAGCCTTTGAACCGGTAACATACCAGTCCTTCTACATTGCCAATGACGGTTCGGATGTGACCGGTGACGGATCTGTCAACAACCCCTTTGCCACCATTCAACATGGGATTAACACGGCTTCTGATTTTGATACGGTCATCGTGAAAGATGGTGTTTATTATCCTGAAGAGGATAATGAATTTGATATTGTCATTAACGGAAAAGAAATGGTACTCCGGTCTGAAAACGGCCCTGAAAATTGTATCATTGAACCAGCTCCCGGAAAATGGCTGCATTCCATCAAGGTCAGTCATACGGCTTTGAGTACGATTATATCGGGTTTTACAATCCGTCATGCGTGGGCAGGCGTCTATATCCCCAGTGCTTCACCGGTGATTGAAAATTGTATCATGGACAGTTGTTTTTATGGGATAATTACCTCGCGGGACTGGCAGATGGACGATCCGCCTGCATCGTCTCCCATTATCCGGTATAATCTCATCAAGAATTCCGAGCAGGAGGGAATTGCCATGGGTGAAGGGGGCACTCCCCTCATTATTAACAATACTGTGGTAAACAGCGAATACACCGGAATCAGTGTGATGGTTTACGGAGAAGTTATCAATAACATCAGCGTGAATAACGGAACCGGTATCAGCAGTCTGGAGGACAACCAGGCAAACATTCAATACAACTGCATCTGGAACAATGGAATAGATTATTTTCAGATTTCCCCCGGAGAAGGGGATATAAATCTCGATCCTCTTTTCACCGACGATTACCGGCTTCAGGCCGGCTCACCGGCTATTGATGCAGGCCATCCCGGCTACCCCCCCGATTCGGACGGTACACGGGCGGATTTGGGTGCTTTCTATTATCATCAGGAACCGGGTGACTGGGATGTGGATTTCACGGCTGATGTGCTTACCGGGCGGGTGCCTTTGCTTGTTAATTTTACTGACCTTTCAACCGGTAATCCTGTCAGCTGGATCTGGGATTTTGGAGACCAGGCTACATCTCAGGAACAACACCCCTCTCATACATACGAAACACCTGGAACGTATACGGTTTCTCTTGCAGTGTCCGACGGATCAGAGAATAAATCGGTAGAAAAAACCGCCTATATCACAGTCCGTGAACCCATCCACCAGAATCCGGTGGATTCTCCCTTTGAACAACTCACATCCCTGCCGGGAAATGAAGGTGATAACTATCTTGACGGTGCTTTTATAACGAAAGATATGGCTTACATTGTCACAAATAAAAACCGTCTTTATAAAACCGTTGATGGCGGCGAAACCTGGACGAATATTTCACCTGAAACCGGGACCGATTTTTCCGGTCTGGGTGCGTCTCCCCGGGTCCATTTTATCAATGAGCATATCGGTGCCGTTGCCTTTTCACTGGATGATGGATCGAATGACTACAACTATGATGTTGTGTTCGGCTATGTCTGGTGCACTACCGACGGCGGTCAGACATGGTCACAACGTTTTGACGTGAATGACGATATGGTCACCCATCTTCAACAGGTGAATGAAACAACTCTTTATGTAAGCGGAACAGCACGCTTTGGTGTTACAAGTACACGATGGTTTAAAAAAATCACCCGGGATCCGGCATCGGGAAACTATACCCTTTCCAATATCACGCCCACTCCCACCAGCCGGCCTCATGTATACAGCGGTTACTGGCTGAATCAGAATACAGGCGTTGTTATGGCCCGCCTGAATGTGGTCCCCTGGACCATGGAACCCTTCATCACCCGGGACGGTGGACAGACATGGACATCCATTAAGGGAAACCTGCCTGTTCTGGATCATACGACCGTCAGCTACAGTAACCGGACAATTCAAATGCTGGATGAAAACAGCATTATCATCGCCTATGGTGAACCCCAGGGAGACGGCTATATCACCCGGATACGGCGGACAGATGACAGGGGTGTCACCTGGCACGATGCAGAATTTGACATGTCCCCACAAGTGCTGGTGAATGTACGCATTGACCCTGTAAGCGGAACCGGTTTCGCCGCCGGGTATTATGGTGAAAAAGCCCTTTATATCACCAAAAATTCCGGAGCTTCATGGGAACAGTACACGCCTGACAATATCGCGGAAAATCTGGTCTTCTACGGTGTGGATATCGCCCTTGACGGAACAGCCTGGGCCTTTGGCCCCAACCAGACCCTTTGGCGTTCCAGAACGGCCATGACGCCTGATTTTATTGCTGATGTGACGGAAGGTCCCGTTCCCCTTGAAGTTCATTTTACCGACCTGACGGTTCCCGGTTTTGCCCCCATCACGGATATCCACTGGGATTTCGGGGACGG
>LGGY01000199.1 GCA_001509335.1 Fidelibacterota bacterium 46_43 | reverse complement strand
GGCAACTTAAAACGCCACCCCAAAGGTAAAAAAGATCTGTCGGGGGATATTCCGATAGACCCGAAAATATCTATAGGGATCATCCTCCGCTGTTTTGGATGTATTTACCCACGTGAGCAGATCGTCGGCTTCCACGTAGGGGTCAAAAGGCGTAAGCCATTTGTTGTTGAAAAGGTTATCAATCCGGCAGGAGAAGGTGGTCCGGTAGCCGAACAGGCGAAAGACTTTGGACATGGAGAGATTGGTTTCATATTCCATGGGATAGCGTCGGTTGTTGGTGAGATTGAAGGTCTGTTCGTATGTCTCCACCAGTGTATAGGGCACCCCACTCCGGACAGAGTAAGTCAGGGCGACACTGAAATATTGAAAAGGATAAAATCCCCGGAGATTCATACCCTCTTTATAACCTAAGCCATAGCTTAAAACAGTACTCAGGGCATGGGTTTTATCCAAAGATGTAATATTGTCGTTGGCGCGTTGGATATATTTCCGGTCACTGTAGGGACGGTTGGGATCATCCTCGGCCCAGATTTCCGAAGGTCCGTATACCCCGCCGGATGTTCTGGAAAGGGTATATTTGAAACGGTATTTCAAGCGGCCGGCGCTGTGTTTTTCAAATTCTATCTCAATGCCTTTGGATGTGCCGAATCCTGTATTGACATAGGTGGCCGCATAGGGATCGGTGGCACTCCGGCCTACACTTCCCGTAGGAAAGTGGCGACGGATATTGGTGGTCTGCCGTGTCATATCCTTATAATAAGCCACCACATCCAGTTTATGGGTCCCCCACAGACTATGTTGCACACCAAATTCATAGCTGATGGTTTTCAGAAAACCCAGGTTGGCATTTCCATACATAATCCAACCCTGGTAGGTGGATTTTGAAAGGGTATGGCGAAAATTCGGCACGGCATAGAAATGGCCATACTGCAATCTGAATGCCGTCGCTTCGCCGATAGGAAATGAGAGTCCGGCCCGTGGAGAAACAGCCACATGAAATCTGGAGGGTTTGGTTTCCGGATCTCCGATGGCATTGGCACCGGTACCCATGTAAAGAGGATTCCATTCATCAGCAGGCACATCAGTAAAATTGTTAAAGGCGTCGGCCCGGAGCCCCAGATTGGCGATCATTCCCTTGTATTCCATGCGGTCCTGAATATAGGCCGCCAGGGTCAGGGGTTTTGCCTTGTAGTATTCGGCAAATCCCGTTTTGTAGATGAAGGCATTTACATAGGCGCTGGAAACAGAACTATAGTGCATATTCCTGGACGTTGCCTGAAACCCGGTTTTTAATTGATGGTTGTGGGTTATTTGATTGACATAATCCCCCCTTACGGCCCAGATGTGGGTCCTTACATCCTGATTGTAGGACGTCGCAGAGGGATCCCAGACCAGCCGTGTATATCCTTCATCCCAGTTACCCTGAGGCACCTGCCATTTGGTGGAAAGAGGTGTGGTATTTACCTCATACCGTTCGTACGTATGGGAAAGCGTGAGATCAAAAAAGGCATCAGGCGTAAAAAGGTAGGTAAAATTAAAGGATTGAATCCAGGCAAATTCATCTTTGGGGGGGACGGTAATCAGCAGATATTTGTGTTGACCACTGTGAAAAGAGAGGCTTCCCACGGGGGATGCCCAGCGGACATCATCTGATCCGGAAAAAATGCCACTCCGGTTGTGCTGATACTGAAACATGGATCGGAGTGTCAGTCTTTCGCCCAGTTTACTGACAGTGGTTAAATTGATGTTATCATAGTCTGTATACTGTTCATTCGTAGGCAGTCGCGTCGGTTTTTTCCGCTTTTCACCCGAAAGGAAGAAGGTCCATCCGGATAATTTGCCGATGGGACCGCCAAATCCAAAGAGCAGCCGTTTATAGGCCAGATCGCGGTAATCGTAGACCCCCAGCAGATTTTCATCATTTGTTACGGATGACAGTTGCCATTCCTTGCGGTAAGCAGGGACAATACCCGACTCGGTTGTATCGTAGACCTGCACCCACGTATAGCTTTCTGCCACATCCATGGATTCCCCTTCGGGTGTTCGGTTGGAAATCCACTGATTGTAGTAGTCTGCCGCCAGAGAATCCTTCAGGGAAATCCGGTAAGGTTCATACGTACCAGTTGTTTCATTGTAAGTATAGAGGTTATAGGGAACACCATTTTCCGTGTAGGGATCCCCCACCTGCTGATCCTGGGGAAGTTGAAAATAATTTGTCTTAAACCAGGCTTCCAAATGTCCCCACTTTTGCCATTCAAACTGGTCTTTACTGTATAGATAATCCCCGAAGTGGTATTTCCCCGGAGCCCGGTATTCCAGGCGGACCTCCCCCTGAAACTCCGGGGAGCCTTCCTTGGTCACAATTTTCACCACACCCGATTGGGCATTGCCATACTCGGCACTGAACCCGCCGGAAATCAGTTCCATTTGTTTAATACCCAGGGGATTGAAATCATATTTCCAGGATGTATTGGCCCGTTCACCCATGTAGTTGGTTCCGGGTACACCGGTATTGGAATTTTCCTGGGTTACGCCGTCAATCATGAAGTTGATATCAAAGCTCCCCCCCCCTCTCAGGGAATAGGTCCCGTTGGGATTCTGCTGAAAGCTGGTATTCAGCTCCATGATATCCCGCATGCCTTCAGCCGGTGTTTTTTCGATCTCTTCATAATCTATACTGGAGGAACTGAAAGTTTTATCCCGGACAATCACGGGTTTTTCGGCTGTGACGACCACTTCTTCCATTTCCACACCTTTTATGGACATGGGGATTTCCAGAAAGGTGGTGCGGTCTACATATACCCGGACATCCTGTACCGTTGCCGTGGCATACCCGATATAGGTGACTTTCAGTTCATAGGCACCGGGGTAAACCCGCAGGATGGTAAAATTTCCGTCCGCATCGGTAGCGGCTCCCATTTCCTGTCCCATGATCATCACATTGGCACCAACCAGGGGTTGTTCCGATTTGGCATCATACACCCGGCCGGAGATTTTTCCCCGGGTTTGGGCATTGAGGAGCCCTGTCGCCAGGATCAGCCACAAGAAAATTTTCCAACTGTTTAGGCACATAGACTTCATAAGATTGCTACTTAATATACAACATTTTTCCCGTGATATTTACCCCGTGGGCTGAGGCCCGGTAGAAATAGATTCCGGACGTCAGGGCTGAAAAATCCAACTCCAGAGAATACTGACCGGGGGTATGACTTTCTGCGTGGGATATAACCTCTTTTCCCTGCAGATTATAAATCCTCAGGGATATTTCTCCTTCTTTCCTGAGGACATAGGAAAAGCGGGTGTGGTTGTTAAAGGGATTGGGATAATTATCGCTTAATTCAAAAGAACAGGGTAATTCCTCTCCGGTATTATCAGGCTTGAGGGATGACGGGAAAACACGGGTAAAGCGTACAGCATCGGCGACAACTTTTTTTTCGGGACTTTGGGGACATTTATTATGGAGTTTTACAACGGCGTAGGTACCGGCATCCAGCCATTGTGTTCCCAGCACATGGCTGTTTTTTCCCGGTTGGCTCTGATCAACAGAAAGGGTATCGTAGGCGATGCCTTCTTTTAGAATATACATGGCATCAGACGCAAAGCCGGGGTCAGACGGAAACAAAGCAGAAATGCGGTACAGGCCGCTCACCGGCGGGGCATAGCGCCAAAAAACCCGGGCGGTCCCGTCGCCGGCAGGGGTTGTAAGATAATTATCCCCCATAAAACCTTCCGCGGAACTTTCCTCAGACCAGGTTCCCGACTGCACGGCAAAAAAGCTGTCCGTATTATCAATCACCGTATCCAGCCCGGCATGGTATTGAAAGGTAAAAAAAAGGGTATCACTCACATCCCCTTCGGCATCTGTCAGCCCAAAGGCCGTGACGGTATAGGAAATCCCCGGATCAAAACCGGATGTTGTCAGAGTGGCAATAGATGGATTGCCGGTATCCAGGGTAAATGCATTGACTGTAAGATCCGGAAAAATGGAAAAATCCGCGGCCCTGTTTTCATCCTCTTTCAGGGGATTGTTAAAAAAGAGATTCAGGTTATACGGATCTGGAGTAAAGGCATCTATAATCCGGAGCGGCTCTTTTTGTTTCAGTCGGATGGCATCGGCCACGATCAAACCTGTATTACTCCCGGAAACGGATACCGTCACCGAATCATCATAGTTGAAAAACCGTTTCAGCAGTGTCAACCAGGTGCCGGATTTATGCCTGTACACCGATACCGTTTCTTCCTGGTTCTGCCATGTGACAGTATACCGGAGGGTATCCGCTCCGGACCAATCTTCAGGAATATAGACCTGGAGGGAATAATCTCCCGAAATGTACAGAGGAATGCACCAGGAAAAAGTACTGCCGGGAACACCGGTGTGATAATAGTCCTTATATCCCCCCGGCGTTTGTATCATGTTTCTCTGACAAGTGTAGTGGGTGTCCATGTCATCCACCGTGGGGGATTTATGAAAGGTGCCCGTTGTTGTAGAAAAAAGAAATGATTTAATATTTTGTTTTAAACTATCTGATAGATATCCATAATACCAAATCACTATACCAGACATATTTTTATTTTTAATCGCATTATTTAAACTTATAAGATTATCTACATTTGGCTGATATTCTTCTTGAATACTAAATCCCGGTGCAATACGCAAAGGTGAATTAAACACAGATAAACATCGATCCAACCAGTAGCTGGATGCATCAAGTGATACGTAGAGCATGGGACACAGTAGATCCACTGATTTTTCCTTACCCCATGCAGGCCAGTCCTGGTATTTATCGCTGCTTCCGTCCAGCATATATGGAGGTGCCACGGCGGAAGACACCAAACAGGCAGGATTTTCAGCTTTTATGGCCTGATAAACTGCCTGAGCAAGATCACTCGTTTGCCGTTCCCGCCAGACAACAAAATCCTCCCATTCGGGATCGCTTTCAGCAATATTCAGGGGATCGGTTCCTCCCGTTTCATTCATGTATGAGGTCCTGCTGATTTGGGAAAAGGAAAAGTTCGTATTGGGATAGCGGATCCGGTCAGTTTGTATACCGTCCAATTCGGGATAGCGTCTGGCGCATTCGGCAAAAATCGGACATGACGCTGAAAAGCCGGCCGTCTCTGTCCCGCATGATCCAGTCCCTGTGGTTTTCCAATACCGGACCCACATTTGTGGAATCATAGGAGAGCCAATTCCAGAGTCCGTATTCAAACCAGGCGTGGACTTCAAGTCCCAGACGATGGGCTTCTTCAATAATTTCTGCCATGGGATCCCGGCCTGTATATTCTGAAAGCTGCCGGATTCCCCCGTAGCTATCCAGCACATCACTCTCATAAATCATGCCGCCTTTAAACCAGTTATTCACGAAGATTACATTGTAGCCTGCTTCTTTGATCCGTTCAAACTCCGACCGCATGGCAGTCCGCCCCGATACCACGACATCCCGGCTGAGCCAGATACCCCGAAATTCAGGCAGGGGCTCCATGGCAAACAGGGCATTACTCAGAATAAACAGGGAAATGAGTCCTGTAATCCGTTTAACATGTAACAATCCGGACCCCGATCCCTTATTT
>LGGY01000045.1 GCA_001509335.1 Fidelibacterota bacterium 46_43 | reverse complement strand
ACGGCACCGTCCCCGCCATTATTCCCTTTTCCACAAAAAATCTGGCACCGGGAAATATGTTGGGTTTGGCATATTTCAAAAACAGCATCAGCCACAGAAATACCGGCTTTTTTCATCAGGATTTTTCCTTCTTTGCCCTCGGTTTCCATGGTATACCGGTCTATCTGTCCGGCTTCTTCAGAAGACACTACACGATACGTCATCATTTTTCTCCTATGTCAAGAAAAACAATAGCTGTTGCCATAGTCTGGGTATGGCTCAGGCTGACGGAGAGGTATCGGATGGTCAGGAACTTCATTATCTTTTCATCTAAACGCAAAAAGGGTTTTCCCTCCGGGTTATTCACTATATACATGTCCGTCCAGGCGGGATGATAGGATAGATGGGATAAAAGGGCTTTCCGGCAGGCTTCTTTGGCTGCAAAGCGTGCTGCATAGTGTTCATATTTTCGGGTTTTCGCTTCACAATAGGTGATCTCTTCGGGATGGAAAATTTTTTTCAGAAAATGATTTCCGTGCCGGGTGATAGCTTGCTGGACACGGGATACTTCAACAATGTCAATGCCTGTTTCAATCATGGTCTGATTCAATTTTTTCAATAATTTTAAGGATTTCGTCAAAACGGCATATTTCATAATCAGCTCCGGAATGGACGGTGTCAAAAAGGTCACCATACCGTGCAAAAACAGATCGGATTCCCATCTGCCGGGCACCTGCCATATCCCGTTCGGGCCAGTCCCCCACCATCATCACATCCTGTGGAGAAAGCCCGAGTTTTTCTAAAGCCAGTTTGAAAGGATCAGGTGATGGTTTGGTGACACCGGTATCATTGAAAGTCACCACGACATCGAAAAGACGGTGGAGATTCAGCTGATAAAGCCGTAACCATGCTTCTCTGGCCGGAGCATCTGAGACGATGGCGAGTTTAATCCCCCTTTTAATCAAAGAAATCAGGGTTGAAAAAACGGTGGGGTAGGGTTTTAGCTGGGCTTCACGTGCTTTCCGGTAGTGAGTGATGCCCGCAGCCAGGTACTGATAATCCAGAAATCCCTCATGATTTACAATGAATTCATCCAGAACCTTCTGGTATTCCCAGCCTTTTGCCTCATAAATGGCCATGATTTCTTCAAAAGCTTTTTCTTCATCAATGGCCATCCCGGCTTCTATCATCCCTGTAATAGCGCCCCGGATGGAGTTGGCTTTCAAATGGCCAAAATCCATCAGGGTATTATCCAGATCCAGAATGACTGCCTTGATGTTCATGTATGAAAATATAAAAATTAATGTAATAAAAAAAGGGGAGATTTACTCCCCTTGAAAAAAAATCACCTCATTACTGTCGCCGGCTAACAGGTTTACCTTTCCGGATCTGTTCAATCTCATATTCGGCAACTTTTCGCCAGCGGGCATCGGCTCTGGCCCGGTTGAATGCATTGATTGCATCATCATTGTTACCCATCAGGGCATAAGCCATTCCCATTTCATACCAGGCCGCACCAAAATTGGAATTGATTTGTGTTGCATTTTTTGCCGCTTCAATGGCCAGCTCATATTTTTCCAGATAATTATAGGCTTCAGCCAGACGATAGTAAACCTGGGCATTTCGGGGAGAGTATTTAGCGGCATTTTTCAGGGCTTCAACGGCTTCTTCATGACGGTCTAATTCCATCAAAACAGCGCCATAACCTTCCCAGGCGGCAGCAGACGTTTTGTCGAGGGATACAGCCTTTGCATAGCTTGCTTCAGCTTCTTTCAGATTCTTTCTGTCCAGGTATATCCGTCCCATAACTGTATAGGCTTTATCATAATTGGGATTGATTTCCACACACTTTTTTAATTGTTCCAGAGCTTTCAGATGCTCTCCCACATTCTGTAAATAAATTGCCAGGTTGTAACGGAGGGCTTCATCATTTGCATTGGCTTCGATACCCTGCTGCAAATAATCAATGGCTTTTTCGATATCACCGGCTTTACGTTTGATTGCACCGAGGAGCTGATAGGCAGTTGAAAAAGTGGGATCAATGGATATGGCAATATTGAGTTTTTCTTCTGCAGTTGCAAGGTCGTTGATCTTGTAGGCATTCAGTCCGTCCTGGTAATATTTCTGGACCATTACCCGTTTAGCCCGTATATATTTTTCATCGCCACCGCTCAGTTCAATAGCTTCATTATAGTATTTTAAAGCAGCTTCGTGATCATCCTGCAGCAGGGCAACCACACCAAGACGATAATAGGTATCGGCAAAATTGGGATATTTTTCAATGACCTGAAGGTAGACACGTTTTGCATTGTCAGGATTTCCGCTGTCATATTCCCGTTGGCCGTCCCGGATCATATTCACCAGATCCCGGATTTGATCAAAACGTTCCCTGTATGTTTCGTCGGTGGGATTAAAATCAATTGCTTTCCGGACTGCCTGTTGGGCTTCGGTGAGATTACCCCGACGCAATTCAATTTCATGTAATAGATAGTAAGCCGGGGCAAAACTTGAATCCTGTGCCAAAACCTGCTGTACAAACATTTCCGCAGTCATCAGGTCATTGTTTTCCAGCATTGTTTTTGCCTGATCAATCTGGCCCTGAAGGGCTGTCAGATCCTGTCCAGAAGCGGACAATCCAAATATCAGCAATAAAACCGATATGATCAGTATTTTGTGTTTCATAGCCATCATAATTCCTGTTTTTGTTACAGTTTCCAAATGTATTGTGCCCAGGGCGGGATTTGAACCCGCATGCCCGATAGGGCGCTACCCCCTCAAGATAGTGTGTCTGCCTGTTTCACCACCTGGGCATGATTCCCATGTAAAAAAACTTTGGGAATCTAAACTCTTTACATCAGCAATTCTACAAGATTTTCTCCGGAATTGCCGCATTTTTATTCCTTTACCGGGACCGTAGGCTATTCAAAGTCGATGCCGGCGGGTCTGGGCAGGGAAGAAGAAGAAGTCACAACTCCTTTTTTCGCCTGTTCCTGAACCACACTTCTCTGGTTATTGGATCCCCTGACCATAAAATTGATGAGGATAATAAGAATAAAAAAGACGATGGCCAGATACTGGGTGGCTTTAGCCAGGAAACCTGCTGCATTGCGTCCCCCCAAAACACTGTTGAGTCCTCCCATACCCCCACTAAAGGCAGAACCGCCAAGGCCTCCGCCCTTTGAAGACTGCATGAGAATGGACGAAATCAGAAGCAGACTGACAATGACAAGAATGATAATTACAAAAGTCAGCATATTATTTATCCTTTATTCATAAGTTGATGGGCAATACCGATTATGGTATAGAAATCTTCTGTCTTCAGACTGGCTCCTCCGATGAGGAGTCCGTCAATATCAGCCTCAGACAAAAGCTCTTCTGCATTATTGGGTTTTGCACTGCCCCCGTAAAGTATCCGGGTATTTTCACTGATAATGGTACCGAAAGACTCATTCAGGATCTTCCGGATCAGGGCATGGACTTCCTGTGCCTGTCCGGCGGTGGCCGTTTTACCTGTTCCGATAGCCCATACAGGTTCGTATGCCAAAACAATCGTCTTCATAATTTCCAGGCTTAACCCTTCCAGGGCGCCTTTCAACTGACGCATGATGACATCCTTTGTAATGCCTTTTTCCCGCTCTTCAAGGGTCTCGCCAATGCACACAACGGACACCAGTCCGGCATCATGAGCCCTGAGGATTTTTATGTGAACCATATCGTCCGTCTCATAAAAATACTGCCGGCGTTCGGAATGCCCGATTAAAACATAGACACAACCTGATTCCTTCAGCATTTCACCGGAGATTTCACCTGTATATGCACCTTTTGGCTCCTGGTGGAGGTTTTGTCCTCCAATCTGAACCGGTGTTCCTTCCAGGGATTCCCTCAGGGCCTGGATGGAGACATAGGGCGGACACAAAAGGATTTCCGGGGAAAAATCCTGAAGTCCCTTTGCTTTCAGGTCCCGGCCGAATTCCCGTGATTGGGACGGTCCATGATTCATTTTCCAGTTTCCGGCAATCAATAAACGTCGCATAAAATTCCTTTATTCTTTTTCTGAAATCTTTGCCACTGCCGGAAGTTCGAGCCCGGAAATCAATTCCAGAGAGGCTCCGCCGCCGGTAGACACATGACTTATTTTATCACTGTAGCCCAGTTTGTTCACGGCAGCTACCGAATCACCGCCGCCAACCAGAGAGATCGTCCCCTTTTCCGTTGCTTCAGCCAACGCTTTGGCGATTGCTTCAGTCCCTATGGCAAAATTCGGCATCTCAAAAACCCCCATGGGGCCGTTCCAGAGGACAGTTTTGCTTTTGGAGATGATATCAGAAAAGAGGTGGACGGTTTCCGGACCGATATCCAGTCCGAGTTTTCCGGCAGGGATTTGATCTGCGGGGACAATGACGGCTGGTGCATCGTTTTCAAAGGCATCAGCGGCAACGACATCTACGGGAAGATGAAAATTAACCCCTGAGGATTTAACCTCTTCGAGAATTTCTTTCGCCAGATCCACTTTATCCTCTTCAACCAGGGAATTCCCGATTTCGTATCCCATGGCTTTATAAAAGGTAAAAATCATTCCTCCACCCACCAACAGATGATCCACCTTTTTCAGCAAGTGTTGAATGGTATCGATTTTACCGCTGATTTTGGCACCGCCCAAAATAGCCGTAAAGGGACGTGCAGGATTTTCCACTTTATCTTTCAGATAAACCAGCTCCTTTTCCAGGAGAAGTCCGCAGATGACCTTTTCAAAATACTCTGTGACACCCACTGTCGAGGCATGGGCTCTGTGGGAGGTGCCGAAGGCATCATTGACATACATATCGGCATAGGAGGCCAGCTTCTTTGCAAACTCCGGATCATTTTTCTTTTCTTCCTTATGGAAGCGAAGGTTTTCCAGGAGGAGGACATCACCCGGTTTCAGTGAGGCGGCAAGTTTTTCAGCTTCTTCGCCAATACAGTCCTCAGCAAATTTAACTTCCCGGTTCAGCAGTTCGGATAAGCGTTTTTGCACCGGTTTCAGTGAAAAGGCTGGATCGGCTTCACCTTTGGGTCTGCCCAGATGACTCATACAAATCACAGATCCTCCATCGTTCAGGATTTTTTGAAGGGTTGGCAGGGAGGATACGATTCGGTAATCATTGGTAATTTCGCCGGCGTCATTCACCGGGACATTAAAATCGACACGGACCAAAACCTTTTGGTTCTTGAAATTGACATCGTTGACAGTAAGTCTTGCCATAAATTCACCTCCATTTTCAGATTTTTAATATAAGAAATTTTGTGCAGTGATTTTAAGAGAAAAAAGTTGAAATTGTAAAATTTCATAATATAGTATACAATAAAAT
>LGGY01000044.1 GCA_001509335.1 Fidelibacterota bacterium 46_43 | reverse complement strand
AAGACAACGATTTAGTCCTCTTTAACTCTAATATTAAAATCAAGGAGATAAGCCATGAATAAAATCACAAGTATATTGATTCTGATGATTCTCCCACTGCTCTGGGATCCGGATATATTTATGATCTGGATGATATGAATCTAATCGATTCCAATGAAGATCTACGTTTTTCAATTCACCCGGAGTATGTGAGGATTTATCCTAAACACACATCATCGGAAGATGTTAAGATTTATCAGTATGGAAGGATTTTTATCAATAATCAACAGATAAAACTCAATACCTACGAAGAGGGGCTCTCTGTAGAATACTTCATTACCTGTGACATCATGGAAAAAGAGATTGAAATTCTGGTTGATAAAGCTGCAGATATCGGCGTTCTGAGAATGTTGAGTCCCTTCTATGATGCAGACGATTTAGAAGAAGATATCGAGATAAAATCTTCCGATATAGAAGCGAAAGCAGATGAACTTGAACTTTCCAATAAACTGGAGAAAATCCATAAACGCCTGAAAATGCAGGTGGATGCACTGTAAAATTTATCGTGATTCTAAAATAAGAGTTTATGGAATTCAAGCACCTCACTTCGTTCAGTGTTCAATAGCCGCTACGCAGTTTTTTTCAGAAGTTAGAAGCTGGAAGTTTGAAGTTAGCGTCGTTGTACTCTTGGTGTTTCAGTCGAAAGTCGAAAGTCAACCATCTTTAAGAAGTTAGAAGCTGGAAGTTGGCGTCTGTCGATTCAATCAAATCAATCGAACCAATCAAATCAATCGATATATGACTTTCGACTGTCAACTGTTGACTACCGACTTAGGTAACTTATGCCTTTTTTTTAATATCTCAACTACATCATCGAAAGTAACATCAAGTGCCGTTGCCAATACCAAAAGGTGATATATCAGGTCTGCACTCTCTTCTTTGAAGCGCTCTTTATCGTCTTTCATGGCCTCAATGATGGTTTCCACGGCTTCTTCGCCCACTTTCTGTGAAATTTTCGGAATTCCTTCACGGAAAAGACGGGTTGTATAGGATTTTTCGGGGAGTTCCCTCTTTCGTTCCTGAATAAGAGTTTCCAAAGATCGTAAAAAATCAAGCGAATCCGGCCTATTGATTTCATTGAAACAAGTATCTGATCCCGTATGACACACAGGACCAGCCGGTTCTGCTTTGATCAAGAGAGTATCTTCATCACAATCGGTGAGTATTTCTTTTACGGTAAGAAAATTCCCGCTGGTCTCACCTTTTGTCCATAATTTCTGCCGGCTCCTGCTAAAAAAGGTGACTCTCTTTTCTCTCACCGTTTTTTCATAGGCTTCACGATTCATATAACCCAACATAAGGACAACACCGCTCCGGATGTCTTGAATAATGACGGGAATGAGTCCTTCAGATTTGTCAAAATCAATCATAATCTGACCTCGATATTCTGTTCTGATAAAAATTGTTTCAGTTGGGGGATTTTAATTTCACCGTAATGAAAGACAGAGGCTGCCAGGGCGGCATCAGCCTTGCCTTCTTTAAAGACTTGTGCAAAGTGTTCCATATTTCCCGCACCACCACTGGCAATGACGGGAACGGAGACGGTTTCGGAGGCTTTCCGGGTGAGTTCCAGGGCAAATCCATCCTTTGTCCCGTCGTGATCCATAGACGTAAGCAAAATTTCACCTGCCCCCCGTTCCACTCCCTCTTTCAGCCATTCAAAAGTTTTCTTTTTTGTAGGAGTCCTGCCACCATGGATGAAGACAATGTCTATTCCATTTATATTTTTTGTATCTACAGCTAAAACCACACACTGGCTTCCAAAACGATTTGCCAGACCATCAATTAAATCCGGATTGTTGATGGCGGATGTGTTAACTGATATTTTATCCGCACCGGAATCTAGAAGAATATTCACATCCTCCACAGAGGATATCCCGCCACCGACCGTAAATGGAATATGGATAGCCCTGGCAATATTTCGAACCAGTTCAGCCAGTGTCTTCCGTTTTTCCACAGTAGCGGTAATATCCAGAAAGACCAGTTCATCGGCACCCTGATCTGAATAAGCCTGTGCCAGCTCTACCGGATCACCGGCATCCTGCAGATTAATAAAATTTACTCCCTTTACCGTACGCCCATCTTTAATATCCAGACACGGTATAATGCGTTTTTTTAACATAACCACTCCGACAAGTCTTGCGTTTTTATTCTTCCTTCCAGCAATGCTTTTCCCGTAATCGCACCGTAAACACCCAGGCGATCCAGTACACGTAAATCCTCCAAACCGGACACACCTCCGCTGGCGATGAGCCGGATATCAGGAAAAGCATTCAAAATTCTCTTATAAAAGTCTTTGGATACACCACTGAGCAATCCATCCCGGCTGATGTCCGTCATGACAAATGTTTTTGCCCCACCATCCACGAGTATTTGCATGAGTTCTTGCCATTTGACCGGCGCTTTTTCCTGCCAGCCGTGGATGCGTATATCCTCCCCCAGAAGATCCAGGCTGATATAGATTCTCTCACTCCCAAATTTCCTGATAAGTCCGGTTGTTTTTTCCTGATTTTTTACTGCCAGACTCCCGATATTTACAGCTGAAACACCATTCTCAAGAAAAAAGGCAATATCTTTTTCTTTCTTTAACCCACCTCCAACATCTACACAGAGGCCACTTTGTCTGACAATATCAACAATCAAAGACTGATTCACCGGTTGACCTTTTTTTGCAGCATCCAAATCCACTACATGCAGATGAGTGAATCCGGCTTCTTTATATGATTGTGCCAGAGAAACCGGATTGGCTGTATAATCCTTTCGCCTGGAAAATTCCCCTTTCACAAGACGGACAACCTGTCCATCCATAATGTCTATTGCCGGAATGATAATCATGTCTTTTCCAGAAAGTTTTTCAGGATTTTCGAACCGGTTTCCCCGCTTTTTTCCGGATGGAACTGCACACCGTAGTAATTCCCATTTTCCAGTGATGCGGAAAAATCATTACCATAATTGCATCGGGACGAGCTTTGTTCGGAAAGTTCAGCATAATAACTGTGAACAAAATAAACACTGCTTCCCTCAGCAATTCCACGAAACAGGAGCGAATTCAGTTTGTGCAAAGTATTCCAACCCATGTGGGGAATTTTCAGATTCCCCCGGAATTTTCGGACCTTGGGGCTAAAAATCCCAAGTCCCCGGGCATTGTTTTCTTCTGTGTCACTGCACAGTAACTGCATTCCCAGGCATATTCCCAAAAACGGTCGTTCATAACTTTTAATAAACTCTGCAAGTCCCTTTGATTCAACATCTTTCAAGGCCGTTGCCGCCTCACCCACGCCGGGAAAAATCATACGGTCACAGGTCTTCAATAGCTCCGGATGGTCACTTACAAGGTAGGATGCCCCAAGCCGTTCCAGAGCCATGGCAACGGAATAAATGTTCCCGGCAGAATAGCGAATGATCCCGGTTTTCACAGGACTCCTTTCGTACTGGCTGTGATGACGTTTTCAGGGTTGCGTTCTGCAGCCTGTCGCAGGACTTTACCAAAAGCTTTAAAAATTGCTTCGGCAATATGGTGTTCATTTTCACCGTCTGCCTTGATATTTAACGTACACCCGGCATGACGGACGAAACTCTCGAAAAAGTGTTTAAATAGTTCCGTAGGCATATCGCCAATCATTTCACGGGTGAATGATACATCCCACACAAGGTATGACCTGCCGGAAAAATCCAGTGCGACCTGCGCCAAAGACTCATCCATGGGAAGCAAAAAGCCATAGCGGTTGATCTGTTTCTTATCCCCAAGAGCCTTTGCAAAGGCCCGGCCCAATGCAATGGCCGTATCTTCCACGGTATGATGTTCATCCACCTGAAGGTCTCCCTGAACCGTGAGTGTCAAATCACTTTTACTGTGAAAGGCAACCTGCTCCAGCATGTGGTCGAAAAAACCGATTCCCGTGTTGATATCCGTTTTACCCGTCCCGTCTATACTGAGGATCAGTGAAATGTCTGTTTCCCGTGTTTTACGAGTGATTTCAGCTTTGCGCAGATCAAAACAGAGAATGTGGGGAATCTCTTTCCAGGATGATACCATAAAATCGGCATTCAGATCTTTTCGGTCTGTAATCAGAATGCTTTTTGCTCCCAGGTTTTTTGCCAGTTCAGCGTCACTTTGACGATCCCCGATAACGAATGAGTTTTCTAGATCAAAATCCTCTTTCAGATATTTGGTCAGCAGAGCTGTACCGGGTTTGCGGGACGGTGAATGGTCTTCAGGAAAACTCCGGTCAATAAGGATATCATTGAATATAATCCCCTCCCCTTTCAGAATCTGAAGCATTTTATTCTGAACTGGCCAGAAGGTCTCCTCGGGAAAACTGTCTGTGCCCAGCCCATCCTGATTGGTCACCATTACCATTTCAAAATCAGTGTAATCAGCAATATATCCCAGATTTCGGATGACACCGGGAAGAAATTCAAATTTATCCCAGGAATCTATCTGTTCATCTTCAGGTTCACGGATCAGAGTTCCGTCACGGTCAATAAAAAGGACTTTCTTCATGTGAGGATCTCCTTCATATTTTTCAACAGACGTTCATTGTCCTCCGGCCGGCCGATAGTGATTCTTATACAGTTTTCACAGCGGGGCAAATAGCTCCGGTTACGGATAATGATTCCCCGGTCTGCAAGATTTTTTACCAACTCCGTTGCTGAATTCTTAACCCGGATAAGGAGGAAATTGGCATCCGAGGGAAAAACAGTTTCAATTCCAGGTAATTTTGACAGTTTTTGCCGCATTGCGTCCCTCTCTTTTCGAATGAGAATCCGTCTTTCCGAATATGTATCTTTTCCTTCCAATAGCGAAAGGGCTTTTTCTGCTGTAAGCCTGTTGATATTGTAGGGATATTTGACCGCGTTCACATATTTTATCAGCTCAGGATTGCCGATGGCTACACCCAGACGGATTCCTGCTGCTGCCCAGGCCTTTGAAAAGGTCCGCAACACCACCAGACGGTCATACTCCCGAATTTTTCCAATCATACTTTCAACATTTGAAAAGTCGATATAGGCTTCATCAACAACAATCAGCCCTGATGCAGCCTGAATTAGTGCTTCAATCTCGTCTAAATGAAAGCTATTTCCTGTAGGATTGTTGGGGGTACAAACAAAGGTAAGTTTATCATGTTCATCCACCTGGCTTTGATAATCTTTTACAGGAAGTGAAAAATTCTCATTCAGGAGGATATTTTTCACGTCTGCATTTTGAATCCGTGCCTGGACCTCATACATGCCATACGTAGGCGGAAACTGGACAATTCTGTCTATACTTGGTTCACAGGTGACCCGGATGAGCAAATCAATCGCCTCATCACTCCC
>LGGY01000198.1 GCA_001509335.1 Fidelibacterota bacterium 46_43 | reverse complement strand
AAATTTTTTAACGGCCAAAGTGCTGTTTTATCCGGAATTCCGGTTGTTTTGAAAAACCATGATTATGAAGGATTTGTCCGGACCGGTTACACGGATGACAGCGGATGGGTCTATTTCGACAGCCTGCTGAATGGTTATTACATTGCCAGCGTGGGCGTTGATTACCCCTTCGATAACGCGTTGGATACATCCCGGGTTACCGGACAGCTTGGGTTTTATGTTCATGATGAAGTCCCGGTGCTTGATACCCTGATAGTGCGTGTCAGTGGAAATCCAGGACTTAAGATTAACGAAATATATTACATGGGTCCTCCCAATAAGATTTTTTATTTCTATGATCAATTTATTGAATTGTACAATGCATCTTCAGAAACCATCTATCTGGATGGTATGATTGTATGCCGGATGGGTCACTGTATCATCGGAGCGGATAACGTCACTTACATTTTCCAGTTTCCCGGAGAGCCGGTGACGGGCCGTGAATATCCGGTAGAACCCGGTGAATTTGTGGTTTTGGCCCAGGATGCCATGAATCATGTGATTGTTCAGGGGAATGATACTCTTGTGAACAGTATTGATTTATCTAATGCGGACTGGGAATTTGTGAATTCACAGGATTATGCTGATTCAGACAATCCGGATGTCCCGAATCTTGATAACATCAAAGTAGGACACCGGGGGGACTTCATGATTGCCCTTGGGACGGATGTGGTGCTCATTGCGGATGGTCGGGATGTGGACTATACCGATGGGATCGATATGGAAACGATTATTGATGTCGTGGAATACAGTTCTTCATCCACACATATCAAAGATATTACCGAAGAACTGGATGCCGGATGGGCCGGCGTAGGTGCTATCAAATACAGTGGCCAGTCTATAGAACGAATTGCCCCCGGCTTTGATACGGATAACAGTACCATCGATTTTATCATTCTTGATTCACCAACCCCTGGATATCACCATGAATAAAGCCATCAGACAGCTCACGTTTCTGTTCCTGATTACCCTGTCCACAGGGTATGGATATACTAATGCCATCGGTGTTTCCGTTCCCGATACCTGGAATACACTTTGGGAATTTGATAAACATCCCCTTCATTTCAACACGTATGATCATGCTGAAGGTATGAACATAATAGTTTATACCGGTTATAAATCGCAGGATATCCACCGGACTTTTGATCCGGAAACCGTATGGCGCTATGGAGCTGTCTTTGAAACATATTATCGTGAACTGAATGAAAATACAGCCCTCTATGCAGCGATTGATTTTGGAAATACCATTCATAATCAACAATTTCGTTCGATAGAAAAAAATTTTTATGCTCCTTACATTGGATTTACCGATACAACAATCGGCGATTTTCAGTACAACGGTCCTTTGATCGACTTTTTCTTCTCCAGGGATTTTGGAAAACGGATTACCTGGGGTCTCGGTATCAATTACGGTGTTGAACGGGGGATCAAGGATGTCTTTACCCGGGCAGAATCCCGGGAGCTGAACAGTGATGTGACAAGTTCACTGCGGTTCAGACCGGTTTCGTTTCTTTCAGTGGATGGATGGTTTCGCCGCTATCATGGCCGGACAGCCCTGGAAGCAGTTAAGGAATACCAGGATGCCCAGGTTCAGACATGGCTGGGATATCTTGCTTACCGGATGGAAAACCCCGGATCTTCTGTCGACATGGAACGTAATAAAGATGGATATGAACTGGGAACAGGCCTGCTATTCGAACAACCGGACGGTCCTTTTTCTGCCTATTTGGGGTTTTCAAATGGTGCCGAAGAAAATGATGCCCGGAAAGGCACAAAAAGTGTAGCTTCTGAGCGTGGTTATTGGCAACGGAATACGTCAGAAGGACAGATTTGGCTGAATTATAAGCTGGCTGAAGCATCCTGGAGTCTTTTCGGTACGATGGTACACATTGAGGATTGGGGAAAAACCGGGATATACGAGGCTCTTTTTTTTGAGACGGATGAATCCCGGTATATGGCTGGTATTGGACTGCAATTAACAGCAATAAAAAACACCCGCCTGGAGATTATGGCCCGTGCCGGAAGCCACACGTGGGATTTCCACAATTATCTGAAATCCCAAAGCCAGACCCGTGAAGAAAACGAATGGAGAATCTCCTTCGATTTTGATATTCATCCCTTTCCGGTTGTATCCTATACCGGGGGCTTCAGCGTTGAAAAACAACCCCTGCATTTTACCTGGGACATTCCTTCCTTGACCCGCTATCTTGTCCAGGCAGGAATTGAATACCAGTGGGGATTCAACCGTATTTGCCCGGTTCTGGTATGGGGTGTGGAAAATGCAAAAGGCCTGGATGAGGAAAATACAATCTGGCAAATCCGTCTATCGGTGATGCGATAACGGAAAATGCTTCAGATTATACAATAAAACAAGGAGGTAAGAATGCGAAAAATGTTAACAATTGCAGCCGTTCTTCTCTCGGCAACGTTTCTCATGGGACAAACATGGGAAATTGTCAGAGAACAATCCATTTCTTTTAATCCGGCAGACGTGTATTTTTTCGATGCCCAGAATGGTGTTCTTGTGGGAGGAGAAGGCGCGATTTATTTAACGACAGATGGAGCGAAAACACTCACACCTGTGATTGCGGCCGATCCGGCGGTTCCGAATTTGGCTGACGTTCACTTTGCAGATATCAACAACGGCTTTGCGGTAGGTGACAAAGGCCTGATCCTGAAAACAACGGATGGCGGTAGAAACTGGATTGATGTTTCGGATGCAAGCGTGGCCGTTGACCTGGCCGGTGTTGCCGCGATTTCCGACCAGGTGGCCTATGTGGCCGGCGATGATTCTACGTTGTTGAAGACAACTGATGGTGGCGTAAACTGGGTCAGAAGCACCTATAATTTTGCCAATGCGGATCTGGATGGTGGTATTGCTTTCTATGATGCGGATCATGGCGTGGTTATATCGGATGCCAACGGGGGTGATGCATGGTATACAACAGATGGCGGCGCAAACTGGAATTACAGCCCGTTAGCCGGCTATTTCCCCCTTGGAACCACCAGTTCTCGCCTGTATGATATCGATGCAGCCGGGACAACTTTCGTGGTTGTAGGATACCACCGAACGACTTTTATCTCCACGGATAATGGCCAATCCTGGGTACAGAGTGGACCATTCTCTTATGATTACGACCGGAATATGAGTGTTGATGTTATCGATGATAACACCATCTACGTGGGAGGAAACAAGGGCTGGCTCGTGAAAACAAGCGATGCCGGTGCCACTTGGGATACCCTGTATTTCAATACCGGAAACGATGCGCGCCTTGTCCATTTTGTCAATGCCGATGAAGGATTTGTGTTCGGAAATTATGGCCAGTGGATGGCGACTTCAGACGGAGGTGCAACCTTTGAACCCATCAATGAATGGCCATCATCCTCATTCTGGGGACTTGCACTGCCCACAGATACCAAAGTGATGGTAACGGACTGGAGTGGTGGTGACATGACTGTCAGTGAGGATCTGGGATTAACCTGGTCATATCCCTCCAATGCAGCCACACAAACCGTGTCATCCATTTATGAGATTGAATTCGCTGATGAAAACACCGGTTTGATTGCCGGGAGCTCCGGACTGATTAAAAAAACCACCGATGGCGGACAAACTTTTACTTTTGTCGACAACCCCATGGCTCAGATGTCCAACAAACATATCAACGCACTGCGCTATGTGGATGAAAATACCGTTCTGGCCGGTGGATCATCCGGGATTATTATGAAATCCACCGATGGTGGAGATAACTGGGTAGAAATCAGCAGCGAAGGAAGCAGCACGGTGTATGACTTCTGGCCTGTTTCTCCGGACCTGACCATTGCTTCTGTGGGAAGCGGCCAGGTCCTCTATGCCGATGCCGATCTGGATACCTTCTACCTTGCCCGTGATTATGGTTCCATGTCTATGCGGGCTGTGGAATCCAGAAACGGTGTTCTGCTGATTGTTGCCTCTTCCGGTGAAATTTACCGGACAACCGATTTCAATGCCCTGGATTCTCTGGAAGTCGTTTTTACGGATCCGGACGGGAATGACATTTACGATGTTGAATTCGTTACGGATGACCTGGTATTTGCTGTTGGTCGTCGCGGACGGATCTATAAATCGGAAGATGCCGGCCTGAACTGGGTCCAGGATGTTTCCGGCGTGGAATCTTCTGAACCCACACTGCAGAAATGTGCCTACCGGAACAATGTCCTCTGGGCAGTAGGTCAGAATGGCGTTATCCTCAAACTGGATATGACACCGGAAGAACCGGTGACAGGTATTGTCATCAATGAAATTTTGGCAAACAATGTTGAAGCCGCCGATGAAAATTTCATTGAATTCTACAATACGAATGCCGAAGCCGTGGATATTGGAGGATTGTATCTCTCAACTAATTCTGACTCTCCTCTGGAATGGCAGATCCCCGATACGGATCCGACAGCCACTACAATTCCCGGTGGAGGATACCTGGTGATGTGGGCTGATAACCTGCCGACTGAAGGCACGCTTCATGCCGGTGTTTTACTGGATGCTGCGGGCGGATATATCGGACTGGTTCAAAATCTGAATGATACACCTACGGTTGTAGATTCATATACCTATGAAGCTCAATCCCCCGATACAGCTGTTGGCCGTTATCCCGACGGGGCAGACACATGGCAGGAAATGCCGGCGACACCCGGTGCCGCCAATGAAGAGTTTCCGCCGGTATCCATTGTGGATGGTCTGCCCAAAACATTTGCCGTTCATGCGAACTATCCAAACCCCTTCAATCCTGAAACGACAATTCGCTTTGACCTTCCGGAAAGAATGAATGTAACGGTTAATGTCTATAATATTCTGGGTGAACTGGTTAAAACACTGGTTCATAATACACAAATGCCTGCAGGATATCACAGTATTTCCTGGAACGGCACAAACCAGATGGGTATGTCCGTAGCGAGTGGTATCTACCTCTATCACGTAGAGGCCGGTACACATCAGTCAACCCATCGGATGGTACTGCTTAAGTAATCACCTATAACCTTCTGAAAGGGGGAGATGAAGATCTCCCCCTTTTTATTGCCTTTTTGTATAGGGGTCGTTATGGCGAAGCAATATAACAACCGTTTGAAACAAACGATTCAGCTGACCATTCTGGGACTCATTATTCTTTTCATGCTGATTCCGCTGTTTAATAAGAATTTTGTCGCAGATTTTGAAGCCTATTGTCCTTTCGGCGGATTAATGGCACTGGGCAGTAAAGCCTGGCTTGGGAGCCTGTCCTGCTCCATGAGCGCAACACAGCTTTTTATGGGTGTTGCCCTTGTTGTGGGTATAATTCTTTTTGGAAAACTCTTTTGTGGTTATATCTGTCCTAT
>LGGY01000197.1 GCA_001509335.1 Fidelibacterota bacterium 46_43 | reverse complement strand
AGGCCGGGATACCTGTTTTTTAATTGTAAAACATTTTCGGGATTGTTATAGGCCGGATGTGTGATCAGCAGGTATTCTACATCCATCGCTGACAGGCGGAATCGTCTGATAATTTTCTGATCAAACCGATCCTGGGCGGTTCCATTCACCATAAACACTTTTTTTCCTTTTCGCAGGAGTAATGCATTATCCTCTCCGGAAATAAGGACAGATTGGCTCGACAAGCCCGGCAAAATGAAAACAGCGGCAAGCAAAGCAGAATAGAACCAGTATTTATGCACTTTTTTCCGGGGAAAATCAAAAAAAAGAAGTGTCATGATAAACCAAAAAACCAGTATAAGCGGAGCATTCCGGACATGGCGAACCAGCAAATCGTCATACTGAGTTACACGATAAAGTATGTAAAAAAACATGTCTGACAAGTAGGAATACACTGCAGAAGAAAGATTGCCCAACCAGTGTAAAGGATGCAATAAAAACCTACTCATAATCGATGCCAGCATGAAAAAGACCAAAGGAATCATGACCAGATTCAGGGCAATTGCAAGAGTTGAAAAGGTTCCGAAGACGGTAATCCCTGCCGGCATAATTCCCCAGGTAGCGGTAGCAGAGACGCCCAGGCTATTCAGAACATATCGGAAACATGAAGGAAAGCGTCGTATTCTTCTTTCCACGGAAGGATAAAAGAGGAGGATTCCAAGCACTGCCAGATAGGAAAACCAGAAACCGACCTCATTCACCTGGGACTTATCAAAGAGCACCATGATCAGCATACTTGAAAAGACGATCTGAAGAATATGAACATTACGTTTCAGAAGGGTAACAGCACTGTAAAGCGTCACCATCAACACGGTTCTAAAGATAGACGATGAAAAAGGGGTAAGCAGGGCGTAAAAAAAGGCGAAGACCGGGATAAGCCATAATATCACCTTTGCATTACAGCCACATTTTTTAAGGATAAAGGAAATCAGCATGACAATAAATCCAACATGGAGACCTGATACGGCAAAGAGGTGACTGATACCCGCTCTGTTGATTTTATTTTTTATAGGATCTGGAATCATCCTTTTTTCTCCGAGAAAGAGCCCGCAAGCTATAAATCCCGCTCTTAAATCGCTGTCTTTCAATAAGATACCCCTTATATCCTCACGTACTTTTTCTAAGAAATTTTCCAAATAAAAGGACCTTTTCTTGTAGCATTCAGACACCGTTTCTAATGTTTCATAGACGTATAAAGCGGGGGAAGTATCTCCCATCCGAAGTTGGATTTTGGGGTTTAAAAATTGGCATTGTTGTCCAGGGTGTAAAGTATCCGGACAATCCAAATAGAGGATTGTAGGCAGAGAAAACGTTCCGCTTTGACAGATTCCCTCCCACCATACCTTTTGTTTCCAGTCTGCATGTTTTTTCTTCAGAAAGATGGATAAAGGAGCTTGTGTTTGAGACAACTCTTTTTCATTTAAAACAGGCTGTTTTAATGTAAGAAAGACAAGTGAGCTAAGCATAAGCAGAATAAAGACAGGGGATTTACATAAGCAAAACCGATACATGATGATGATAAAAATGGACATGAAAATAAAAGTTATCGGAGAAAAATATCGGTAACAAAGAATCAGCAAAACGGACAGGATGCTGAGCCGTAATGCTGGGGCCGGGCTGAATACACCGGTTAAAAGGTTATAATTTCTGATCTTTGGTCATATATTTGTTAACAATAGGAATCCGCCGGCCCATACCAAAAGCCTTTTCTGTGACCCGAAGTCCTGGTGGCGCCTGGCGGCGTTTATATTCTGCCAGATAAATCAGCCGGTTTAACCGGTGAACCAGTTCTGAATCATATCCTTCCCGGATCAGTTGTTCCGGACTTTTTTGATGTTCCAGCAGGGATTCGACAAGGGGACTTACTATTTCATAATCGAAAGGATCTGTCTGATTTTCTCGAAGCTCGGCAGAGGGGATTTTTTCCAGGATATGCTGAGGAATTCTGTCATATCCGGCTTGGGTATTGACAAACCGGGACAAGCGGTAGACATCCTCTTTATTCAGATCACTGATCACTGCCAGGGCACCGGCCATATCACCGTAAAGTGTTGAATATCCCAGGGCTAGTTCTGTTTTATTTCCGGTTGTAAGGACCAGCCGGTGAAATTTATTGGCCAAAGCCATCAGGATGATGCCGCGGCTCCGGGCCTGAATATTCTCTTCGGCCAATCCGAAGTCTGTCCCTTTAAACTGATGCTCCAGTGTTTTTAAGACTTCCTGGTAAATAGACTGGATTGATATCATCTCATGATGAATATTCAGATTCTGAGCCAGTTGCTGAGCATCGGAGATGGAATGTTCCGAACTAAATTGGGATGGCATCAAAATTCCCCACACATGATCAGGACCTAAAGCCTCTGCAGCAATCACGGCAACCAGGGCTGAATCTATACCTCCACTCAACCCGATAAGAGCATCGGAAAAACCGGTTTTATAGAAGTAATCCCGTACACCGGTCTGCAAAGCAAGAAATAGTTCTTCATCAGGATTGATGTCAGGTACAGGCAGGTGTTTTTGTGGGGATGTATTTATTTCCCAGGATGCATAAGTGATTTTTTCAGCAAAAGGACCGTTATAGGCTATCCACTGCCCCTGGGAATCCACCATGAAACTATTCCCGTCAAATATCAATTCATCCTGACCACCACACAGATTAACATAGCAGAAAGGTGTTTTAAGGCGACTTACCTTATTCAGAACGAGTTCTTTTCTTTTGGAAAATTTTCCATAACTGTAGGGAGACGCACTGCAATTGATGAGTAGTTCAGCGCCCTGACAGACCAATTTATCCGAAACTTTCACGTCATAAAGTTCATCCCACAGATCTTCACAGATTTCGATTCCCAGTTTTACCTTTTTCCCACGTACATAACAACTGACAGGTCTTATGTCCGGTGCCGGATGAAAGTATCGCTTTTCATCGAAGACATCATAAGTGGGAAGCAGAGATTTGTAAACCGTATCTATTACCTTTCCCCCACTTAATACCGATATGGCATTATAATACACCTTTTTTAAGGGATGATCAATATATCCTACCAAAGAGACGATGTTCAGGTGACGGGTCTCATGGGCAATTTTTTGACATGCTTTGAGATTTTTTTCTACAAAACCCGGTTCAAAGATCAGGTCCTGCGGTGGATAGCCGGGAATTGTCAGTTCCGGAAATACCACAAGCTCGGCCTTGTTTTTCGACGCTTCATCGATAGTCCGGATCACTTTATCCGTATTTCCGGCAATATCACCGACTGTAACATTCAATTGAGCAAGAGCAATTTTCATTGAGATTCCCAGTTTATCGGATTTCAAAATGGTGGAAAAATTCATTTCTGTCCGGCGGTTCGCTCTGCATGTGATCCACACGGGCATAAGAGGGCCCTTCAGCCAGTAAGCGTTCAAAAGTTTCCAGTCGTTCACGGGGACCCTGGGCGACAACCAGAACAGACCCGTCATACTGATTCCGGACGAAGCCTTTCACACCGAATTCATCGGCCAGACGCTTTGTGAACCACCGGAAACCGACACCCTGAACCCTGCCGGTAAGAACATATTTCCGGGTTATTTCAGTTGTGCCTGTATCCATTCAAAAGCCTCCCGGGCATGTTTACATTCATGAACGCCATAGATTTTCCATGATTCTACAGAAGCCACGGGTTTTTGATTATTTAATGCATGAGCAATCTCTGAAAGGGTACCGTATTTGCCCCCAAAGGCACAGGCAGCATGACATGCCAGGGCGAGTACCTCGTTCCGTGCGTATCCGAGTCCGGTTGCCAGAGGAATACTTACGTATTCATTCACCTCTAAATCATTCCCTTCCGGAAGAAGTCCAACAGAGATTCCTCCCTTTGCATCCACTCCCCGGCATACAGCTTCCATCACACCGCCTTTTCCCCCGCAAATGATGATCCATCCTGCTTCTGCAGCCAACTGTCCGAAAAGTTCTGCCTCTTCCAGCACCTTCTGATCGGCTTCCCTGCCTCCAAAAACTGCGATGATGTGTTTCTTATGCTTCATGTTTCTAATTTAATCATTAATTACGCAAATAAGCAAAATAATATTAAAATTGATATATAGAGTAGGAGTTGAGAGTCGCAGGGTCAGACTGGCGTCTGCCCCTGAGTACAAGTTGAGAGTTTTGAGTTTGGTTTGGTGTGTTAGATTCTTTTTTTTATTGGCTATACTTTTGGGGAGATGATTAGGGTGGTTATTGAATCTGAGAGTGATGGTTCTTAAGATTTTTTTAAATTTCCTGACAGGGATTTTCCAGGCTTGATATGATTCCATGATTGAAATCCGTCCGTTTAATCATTGAATCCAATAAAAAGCTTCACCGGTTTTTCTCAAAGCAAGGGTCCACTCTCTACTCTTTAAGGATTAAGCCTCACCATCGTCCGCGGCCATGGAATACATTCCCGGATATGATGGGACCCACAGATCCACTGAACGGTCCGTTCGAGTCCCAAACCAAAACCGGAATGTGGAACGGAGCCATAGCGCCGGACATCGATGAACCAGTTGAAAATTTCTTCCGGCAGATTTTCCTTTTTTATCCGGGCCAGGAGTTTGTCAATATCTTCTTCGCGCTGGCTTCCCCCGATAATTTCTCCAAATCCTTCGGGAGCAATCATATCTACACCCAGCACATACCGTTCGTCTTCCGGATCCCGTTTCATATAAAACGCCTTGGTTTCCGCAGGCCATTTCCAAATCATAACGGGTTTATCAAAATCTTCAGATATGGCTGTTTCATGAGGTGCTCCAAAATCATTACCCCATTCGAAATTCAGTCCTTTCTTCTTCAGGATATCCACAGCTTCATCATACGAAATCCGGGGAAAAGGTGGAGTTATTTTTTCGAGTTTTGAAAGATCTCTTTCCAATATTTTCAGCTCCTCAGGACAATGAGTGACAGTCCGTTGGACAAGATAGGACACAAATTCCTCTGCCAAATCCATGTTGTCGTGTATATCATAAAAAGCCATTTCCGGTTCAATCATCCAAAATTCCGTCAGATGGCGGCGTGTTTTCGATTTTTCCGCCCTGAAACAGGGGCCAAAACAGTACGTTTTATTGAATGCCATAATGGCGGCTTCACTGTATAACTGACCTGATTGTGTCAGATAAGCCTTCCGGCCGAAATAATCGGTCTCAAAAAGGGTTGTAGTCCCTTCAGCCGCATTGGGTGTAAATATGGGTGAATCCACGAGGACAAAATCCCGTTCATCAAAAAAATCCCTGCACGCTTTTTCCACTTCAGCCCGGACCTTTAGCACGGCGTTGGGTTTCCGGCTCCTCAGCCATAAATGCCGGTTATCCAGAAGGAATTCAATGCCATGCTCTTTTAATGCGATCGGATACTCTTCAGCAAT
>LGGY01000043.1 GCA_001509335.1 Fidelibacterota bacterium 46_43 | reverse complement strand
GAACATAATCCTTACGACATAAATGCTTTAGAAAATATCGGTTGTTTATCCGGATCCATCTGCCGGTTCACACCCATATCAATTGGAATAATCCTCTATGAATCATAAAAATACCTTAATGCAAAACGGGGGTCACCGAATGCTTACTGATTATCTACAAAAATGTACTACTCATGATCTTATTTGTCAACATTATATAGAATAAAATCAAAGCTTCAATTCTACCTGTAATAGTAAAATCCCCACCCGCCCACATCTGAAAATATTGGGACGGATGGGAATTTTAAGGGTCAGAGAATTGAAAAATTTATTTCATATAAACCATTTTTTTTGTTTGATTAAATCCTTCAGATACCATCCGGTAAAAGTAGATTCCGGTTGAGACCATCTCTCCGGCATCATTTTTACCGTCCCAGATAACGGATTTATAACCGGCAGATTGTTCTGCATTTACGAGTGTACGGATTTTCCGGCCTGTAAGATTAAAGATTGTAAGACTCACATGACCTGTATTGGGAAGAGCATAATTGATTGTTGTTGTTGGATTAAAGGGATTGGGATAGTTATTTCCCAACATAAAATCCGTTGGAATTTCAGATTTTGAAAGTCCGACAACATGCGTCCCCATTCTGACCGTAAACTGCTGATCCGGTCTCAGGGTAATAGATTCTAGTTTCCGCATATCCTCAAAGATACCATTACCGTGAACATCAATACCCAGTTCCATATTTTCAGGAATGGCTGTCAGATCCCAGGTAATCCGGACTTCGGGTTCACTGCTTCCCAGTTCGATGATCCATTCCTCGTATTCATCCTCAGAAGAAAGGGAACTTCGGATATCCCGCGAGAAATGGTTGCCGAGAATCAGATCAAGATCCGGACGGGGAACATAGAGAGAAATATATTCTTTTCCTGGTGGCAAAGGCGGTGTAACAGCATCATGGGCGGCATCAAAATCGATTGTAGCATCATCGTGTGTTCCGATAGCAAGAATATCATGCCGGATTGTACCTGCTGTTGCCAGAAAAGCAACGATGGGTTCTGTTGAACTCTTTTTATCTGGTTCCACTACGGGGGTTTTGTGAATCGGAAATGTCATTTCCACATCCGGCATCAGGGCACTGATCCAGTACCCAGACCATGGAAAAAGATCCATAGGAAATTGATATCCTGCGGAATCCACATACCCATACACGCTGTTTACCCAGCCTTCTATTACAGCGTCTTCATAGGATTTAATTTCCGCATCCTTTGTAAACAAAAGACTGTCAATACGAACATTCAGCAACAGAGGATTACTCACAAGATTCCAGCCTTCTGCCAGGCTGATTGTGTAATCCTCTTTAACAGGCGTCCCCTGAATATCAATCATTCCTTCTTCAATCTTACCCAGCCAGTATCCCTGCGATTCAACCAATGCATCCGAAAAGGTATATCCATGATTGATATAGTTGTAGAGTACCCTGTAATCATTGAAGTCATCATCCAAATTGCCACTGATTTCCGAATGATCCGGAATGGCAGGAACGCCCCAGAGTTGCCATCCGCTGGTATAGGGATGCTCAAGTCTTCGGTTTGCAATGGTAAGGGGATAGTGACTTTGTCCTTCAAGGATGTCACCGTTTACATCCTTAACGATTATTTTTATCACACATCCATTTAGAACATTTGTTTCAATTTCAGGCATGAGTTCTTCTACATGGCTCTGTGCACCCAGTTCAGCCATGGTTTCAAAGGTCACGCCATAGTCTGTTGACAATTGCAGTTTCACCGAATCCACTTCAAAATTACCTGTAACCTCCCAGTCCAGACTGTACGGATCACCGGCGATAAGTATGGCAGGTCCATGGAAGGAATCGCCTAATGTTAAAACCGGCACGGATGTATCACCAACACTCACAGTAAAGGGATGGGGTGAATTTGCATCAATGGAAAATGTATAGATATCACCGGTTGTGAGTGCCTGTATTGTACCCTGATTCATATCCTCAAGAAGGACCGGGATATCCGGGACCTCCGTAAAATCAAATTGAATATCGACTGTACCGGCATCTGTGGACAGTACTTCAAAATACCAGGTTTGAATAGAGCCTGTGAGACCGGAGGGGCGGATATCTCTGGCAAAGTAATCGCTGAGAGGATGCTCCCATTCCGGACGGGGAAAATAAAGAGAAATGCTGATTCCGGGAGGAGCCGGAGCTTTCACTTCATCCAGACCGCTGTCAAAACCATTAGTGGCACCGTCCGCAACACCCAGATAATTATCCGTATCCTGATACAGGTCTCTGGAAACCGCCAGTTGGATCGTCCATTCTTCTTCAATTCCCGGGTATCCCGGTTCATCGCCCCAGATATCGTCGACGATCATGGGACCGCTGACACTAACTTGACGGTTTGCACCACCATCCCATTCCCCGCCTTCCCAGCCGGGATTCTGAAAATATTTGTATTCATAAGTACTTGCAGCAAGCTCAAGCGTAATCGTCCACATCCACGTTCCTTCAATTTGAGTCATCAGCTGCTTGTCCGGCTGTGTTCCCGGTTCAGCCCAGCCGATATAATCGCCAGTTATGAAAAAATTTACAGTATCCGGATCAAAGCCTTCTGCGTTTTCCAGTGTCATATTAAAGGTAACGGCATACGTCTCGCCTCCCGGGTCCTCTCCGGCAGGAACAATATCCGCCCGATCCCGGGCGGTAATATAATTCCCCTCAGCCCGGGCATTCGGCAGGCCGGTAATATTAACCGGTTCTGTCGGGATGACCGTACCAATATAATCCACATCATAAAAACTGGTTCTGAATGGAATGACAACTCCATTTTCATCCATGATATTGTAGACCATCCCATTCTCAAATACTACAGATCCGTCAGCTCCCTCAAAGGTAACATTTTCCAGTGTCACCAGTTCTGCTTCGTAAGCATCAAAATTGGAAGATAATTCATTTACAGTGATAACCTGGGGTTCAATCCAGAGAGGTTCCGTCTGTAATGCATCCCAATCGGGCACAAACTGAAGCATATTTCCATATTCGTTTGTTGATCCCCTGAGCAGGGTTATCCCATCACCCCGGATAAAGGGTGTTTTGATATGATAATTGACATCATCAATTATAATTCCTGCCGTTTCATCCTGGATATATTTCTGATTCCTGAATTCCTGAGCATAAGTAATCCGGGCTTGGCCGGTATAAACTGCCGCCGTCCCCTCAGGAAGGAGCCGGAGATCAGCAATGGTATTTACCATCACCGTATCAACTGTTTGTGCTGTCAACCCGCCGGCAATACCTAGAAAAAGCATAAACATAAACAATTTTTTCATGGGTTTCTCCTTACAATTACCATTAAATCACATAAACCATATCTTTTTCATAAAAGTTAAATCAACCAAAAATATAATTATTATGTTACTAATAAATATATTTATTAATCGAAACATTTTTAACCCTTTCTATGAGTACATAAATATTTGAATTAGTTTAAAATAAATTTACACTTATTACAAGATAAAATATTATTTTTTTAAATAAAAAATCTCCTGTGATATAGCTCACGGATATAACAGAATCATCACAAACTGATGAACCGAAATTGTATATAACCTTATTATTTGGATATCATTATATTTTATATTATAATTATATTTTATGCTGATTATTAATTTTTTTACTGTACATTAATATTAATATTTAAGAATAATCAATGGTTCAGCATCCGGTTTTTTGATATCCCATTGATATTCAGTGAAAGAACCGGAATGCTTCGGCTTCTGTTTAGCATTTTGTTCAAGGATCTTCAGGGATTGATGAACAAAGACTTTCAGCTGTCCTTTAATTATAACATCAAGAGCCTGTCATTGCTCAACATCACTCTCACCCGGACTAATCACGTGAATGTGTAACGTTCCGTCGTCCTTATAGCTGAGGGATAAAATCCGAAGATCTTTGGTGAGAAAATGATAGGATTTACCTGCTTTATCTTTATGATCAATGGAAACGTTATACCGTTCCTTTCCCACATATTTTACCGACTGAAATCCATCCAGTTCCTTCAGTTTTTCAACATCCTTTTAAGCTCATTCTCTTTCTTTTCCCTATTTTTCCTTCTTTTTTCAACGATAGTGCCATAACTTTCGCTAGTTTCCCCTCATATATAAACCGGTAACTCCCCTCTTTATTTACATAAACCTGTGCATCAAAATCTTCCGGAATCCAGCATCCGGCTATCAGCAAAAGGATTGAAGCCAGGAGGATTAAAGCGAACACGGTATGTATTTTTATGATTACTCCTGATTATAAGTATATTTATAGTATTTTTATAAATTAATCAAATGAATTCTGAATGCTGAATTCTAGCAAGGAACGGTTTTAAACCGTTTTCTGCCGGTTTCCAATCTTCCAATCCCCCCAATCATCCATTCTTCCAGTCTTCGGCTCTTCCATTCTTCCCGTCCTACTTCAACTTTTCCGGATTCAATCCGTCCAATTCCGGCAACACAAAGCGCCCGTCTTTTCGGATTAAAACATCATCAAACCAGATTTCTCCCCCACCGTGTGCGGGAGTTTGACGCAAAACAAGGTCCCAGTGGATGGCACTTTTATTGCCGTTATTGGTTTCTTCGTATGTATCCCCGGGGGTAAAATGGATGGATCCGGCAATTTTTTCATCAAAAAGAATATCCAGCATCCCCTCTGTAATCCAGGGATTGAGTCCGATGGCGAATTCTCCCACATACCGGGCACCTTCATCCGTGTCAAAAATGGCTTTGAGTTTTTCCGGATGATCTCCCTGAAAATCTACAATTTTCCCGTCTTTGAATGTCAGGCGGATATCCTGAAAAACCGTTCCCTGATACAGAGTGGGTGTATTATAATGGATAACACCATTCACACTCTCCTTCACCGGTGCCGTAAAAACTTCACCATCCGGAATATTGGCTTCACCATCGCATTTAATACCGTTAAATCCTTTGATGGAAAATGTTAAATCCGTGTCTTTACCCGCGATATGAACTTTATCTGTTTTGTTGATCAAATCCACCAGGGGATCCATGGCTTTGGACATTTTTGAGTAATCCAGGGTACAAACCTTGAAAAAGAAATCCTCGAAAGCTTCCGTACTCATACCGGCCTGCTGGGCCATAGAAGGTGTGGGATACCGGAGTATCACCCAGCGGGTTTTGGGGACGCGAATCTCTTTATGGACGGGATAGCCCCATAATAGTTCATAGCGTTTCATATCGTCTGCAGCCACATCAGACATTTCCGAAATATTCAGGGCTCCCCGGACTCCGATGTAACAGTCCATTTCCTTCATGACTGCCGCTTCCAGCTTGCCGCTCAGGGAAATCTGGGCATCATTACTATTCCGCAATAGTTCACGGGTTATGACTGATGATTTGATATTTACAAAGGGATTCCC
>LGGY01000042.1 GCA_001509335.1 Fidelibacterota bacterium 46_43 | reverse complement strand
TTCAAGTTTCAGGTGATACTCATTCCATAAGGCATCGGCCTCTTTTTGTGAATCAGCGTTGATTTGCATTTTTTCAACGTAATGGATGGATTCTTCATGGTATCCCCGTATCAGCACATCCCCGTTCAGGTGATTCATGGTCAGCTGGGACGGGATATCAGAAACCTTGGCTTTTTCACTCCAAGTAAACACGTATTTGTTCCCGTTGCGAACAACTGCCGGATTTTGTGCCAACAGAATGGATGCTGTGAAAAGCAAGACGGTGAATTGATGAAATTTTTTCATGATATTATTTCTCCAGGGATTGCCCGGGCTCCTGGTAAAAGCGTTTAACAATGTCCTGAATGGTTTCGTTCTTTTCCTCTTCCGAGGCGTTGAGTACTGCCGTTCGTGTTCCGGGATCTTCATCCTGCATGAGAATTTGGATTGCCTCGATGCGAAGGGCCGGACTCGGATCATTGGAAATGACATTAAGGTATGTGTTTCGTAAGTCGTCGTTGATGGGATATTGCGCCAGGGCTCTTAACGCCCGCTGACGAACGCCCTGGTTCTCATCATTGAGGACAGATGAAATCAATGCCTGCTGAATGGCGTCACTGGTTGTAACACCCTCCATCAGTTTCACGGACCGCAGACGGGTCCCGGGATTCTGATCACTCACCAGTGCGTATGCCAAAACTTTTTGTATTTCAGGATCGCTGATGTTACCGGTTAATGTCAGATTGTCCTTCCTGGCTGCACTGATGACAAGTTCTCCGGTTGTGTGATCAACCTGTTCAATTCGGATATCTGTAAGAGATTGATTTTTTAACAACTCGTTGAAATTGGCGGATGCCAGGGGTGTGTCAACAGATCCGGTGCTACCCGGCCCTCCTATGAAATTTCCAAGGACAATCCCTATGGCCAGGGTTGCGACAGCAACGGCAACATAGCGGAATGTTCCGGCAGGAACATGAAAGCGGCTGTGTTGGGTTGATTCCCTGAACATTTCACGATGGATACTATTCATGATGTTGGCATGTAATGTCGGGATGTGGTCTTCATCGATGGAGACTTCCGGCAGGGATTTGATGGCTTTTGACAAGATTTGCTGATTCTCCCAGATTTCCGCACATCGGATACACCGACTTAGGTGGGCTTCAATTTCTTTTTTTATTTTTTCGGGGATTTCTTCATAATCATAATTCAGAAGAATATCCTCACATTGCCTGCACTTCATGGCTAATCCTCTAACAATTGATTTTTAAAAGGTTTCAATTGATTCTGCAGTTTTTCCTGGGCACGGAACAAATATTTTTTAACCGTTCCTTCGCCTACAGCCAGAATTGTGGAAATTTCTTTGATTTTCAGGTGCTGTAAATAGCGCATAATGAATACAGTCCGCTGTTTTTCAGAAAGCTTCTTTAAAGCCCCTTCGAAGACGGCTTGAAAGTCTGTCTGTTCACTGAAATCAGTGGAATCTTCCTCTGAAACATCAATATAACGGTCCTCATCCTCGTCATTGGTCAGAAATTCATGATACTTCCTTTGGCGGGTGTGATTGAAGGCTGTGTTCATCGTGATACGATAAATCCATGAATAGAAACTGGCTTCAAATCGAAATGTCCTGATATTTCGGTAAACTGACAAAAAAACGTCCTGTGTGACGTCCTCTGCATCCTGCTGATTGCGGCAGATTTGTGCCGCAGTAATCAGGACCCGCTTTTCGTATGTCTGAACAAGTTGCTCAAAGGCTGCCATATCTCCATCCTGGGCTCTGCGTATGATCTCTGTCTCGTTCATTTTACTCTCTGATCTGTTGACAGCTTGACGGGTTGAAACGTTGTCACCTTTCTTTTGACGTGTGAATATGAGGTTATATGGATTCTTTTTCAAGTATTCTGTCTTTCATTAAATTGTTTATCACAGGACTTGAATAACCGATACATGCCAATATGACGCAATGTTTGCATGTTTGACAATATTATTGCCAATATGGCAGATATTACTCTTTGGCACAGTCTGTGCGCCTATATATAGTGAAAAGAAAAAAGAAAAAAAGAAAATAAAAGGAGGTAGCCATGACATTGATGAGACGATATCCGATGTTAAGAGAGCGCCGTAACCTGGTGGATGATTTCTTTGAATCCTTTCTGGATAGTTTCAACAGCATGTCCAATGTGAACTGGAGTCCCAGCGTGGACCTGGAAGAAACAAAAAACGATTATATCATTCATGCTGAACTGCCGGGTATGAACAAAAAGGACATTGATATCTCAGTGGAGAATGATATCTTAACCATTTCCGGTGAAAAGAAAGAACGGGTCCAAACGAAGGATTCCAATTGCCTGATTTCTGAGATTATGTCTGGTCATTTCTCCCGGAGTTTCAGGCTCCCGGCACAGATCAATTCTGAGAAGATTGAAGCCAAATGGGATAACGGTGTTCTTGTGGTCAAGATTCCCAAGAGTGAAGTTGCAAAACCCAAAAAGATTCAGATCAGCTGATGGGAATCCACAGAGTAATTAACATAGATAAAAGGGCGTATAAAACGCCCTTTTTTACTTTGTTTCCAGATTTTCCGCAACGACGGATGTCTCCAGCATGCGCTCCAGCAAGTGTTTCAGTTCATCATCATAGCTTTGAAATTCATGGTATTGCGTCTGGGTTGCCAGCATTCTGACCAAATTATCCAGTTCATTCAAATCACAACTAACGGCAAAGTATTCTGGATTCCAGATAATATGATCCGGTTTTTCCTGTCGGTTAAATTCCCGTGCCGTATCCCTGAAAAACACTTTAAAAAAAAGAGATAAGGATACATGAGGATTCATGAAAAACAGAAGATGGATGTGATCGCTTTGAACAGAAGTATATATATGTTGTTGACCGTGGGTCTCAAGGTGTTCCCTTATGATCCGCTTCAAGTCCCTTTCTCTGGCCTGAATCGAATGCCCCCTTAAAACAGGTAAAATCACATGGATGAGAATTTGTGCATTGCCAGGTGCCATGGTGTAAAATATTAATAATCATTAAACAAAACAAGATAATAGTATTATTGATATATTTTAAGATAAAAAAGAAGGCGGAGAACTCTCCGCCATTGAGGGGGTACGCGAGGTTTGTATGGAATTACAATTTTACATAAGACCAGGTATTGGACCGAAGAGTTTCTTCATCGAAAATGAAACGGAGCATATATTTGGATTCTCCGTTGTTCTTAATCCAGACAGCGACAAATTTGTCACTATCCCGTTCAATCGTATCGGGTTCACCAAAATCCTGAACAAATCCGTGATAATCCTGAGTATGAATGCAGCCGTTCACATACTGTGAAATTTGCTCTTTTTCCCAGCATGGATTAAAGACCTGTGAGGTGGAGACTGCGCATCCAATCAGAATAATTCCCGATATCAGTACTGCGAATGTTTTCATCTCATGTCCCTTTTTATTTGTTTTTTTTACCATCCGTCCAAGTAGACAGGCTGTTTGACAAAAAGTTGTCCGGTCTTTTAAAAAAGAAAGTTTACGAATTAAGTAATACTTGCATTTATTCGTAACCCTTACGATATTGCATAAAACGTAAACATTGCAGGTAAAATGACACCAAAACAAAAAAAACTTATAGAAACAGCTCTTAAACTCTTTCAGGAAAAGGGGCTTAAAAGTGTTACTGTGGAAGAAATCTGCCGGACGGCTGATGTAAGCAAGATGACCTTTTACAAACATTTCCGGAATAAAAAGGATTTAGTTCTGCAGATAATAAAAAAATTGTATGATGATGCAATAGATGAAGGCAAATCCGTCCTTAGAAGTTCTAAACCCCACCGCCAACGGGTTGCCGATCTTTTGGAATGGAAAATAAAGATGCTGGATCAACAGACACCCCCCATGCTTTTAGATATAAAAGATTATGATCCCTCCCTGGAGAAGTTTATAAAGCAAAAATCCTCCGAATCTCTTTTACTCTTTAAAGATTTTATCCGGGACGGTCAGGAAGAAGGGGTGTTCAGGAAGAATTTAAATATGGGTTTTCTTCTTCATATTTTTCAGATTCTATCCAATAGTTTTTTTTCAGAAAACCTGGAGCAATATTTTGAATCGTATGAGGATTACATACGGGAATATCTGGATTTTCTTTTCTATGGCCTGACGGAACGGGAGGATAAGGCATGAAATGTCTCATTCATGTTTTAGGGGGGGTGTTGTTTCTGGGAACAAGTCTGTTCGCCGGGGCATCATTCCGATCCGAAATGATTGGAATGAGTTCTCTTTGGCGGGATAAGGGCAGAACTGAGATTAACGGGGGATTACTTTGGATTCCTGAAATACACATCTCTCACCCCGGCTTCATTAACGTTGATTTTCTCGTCAGCAGTCGTTTTTCCGGTTCATGGGATAGTTACGATAAAGAATATTCCGATGCAGATCTTTACCGGGCCTGGATGCGGATTGCCGGTAACACCTGGGATCTGCGGGGTGGTATGCAAAAAATCACCTTTGGGCCGGCCCAGCTTTTTCGGGCACTGATGTGGTTTGATGAGCTGAATCCTACCGATCTTTTAAGGCTTACATCGGGTGTATGGGGACTCCGGGGTCGGGTATTTTTTTCAAATAATCTTAATGTATGGGGATGGACACTCTATGGGAATACGGCGTTGAAAGGGCGAGAATTTTATCCAACGCAGGATAAAACATTGGAATACGGCGGGCGCATGCAATTCCCCGTGGCGCTGGGTGAATGGGGAGTATCCGTTCATTCCCGCAAGCTTAATTTGACACCGGATGTGGTTCCTGCTGTCTATATTCCCGAACAGTACTCTGGTGATTCGCGGGAATTCCGTCTGGGATTTGACGGCCAGTGGGATATTGGTGCCGGTGTGTGGTTTGAATCGGTTATTTATCATACAATGAATCACCCGACACTTCCGTGGACTCACACCAATGTTATTGGCCTGGATTACACCTTTTCCCTTGGGAGCGGACTCTATATCCTTGGCGAATACGGGTTTACAAATACGTTTGATGATGATTTAATAAATATTCTGTCCACGGACATGTGGGGTCTCATGATGAATTATCCTCTCTCTTTTTTCAGTTCGGTTTCCGGAATCTTTATGTGGTTGCCGGACAACAACCTTATATCAGCAGCAGCATCCTGGCAATACACAGCCGGTAATTTTACGTACTATATACAATATTTACAGATGTTCACGCAGGACAATTTGCAAAACCAAAATGTGGGGACATTTCACGTTCCCTATGATACACACATAAAAGGAATGCTCAGTTGGACTGTCTCCAAATAACCCGTAAATCTCTTAACCACTCAACGTCTGAACCTCTTAACGTTTCAACGTAAAAGGAAGAATACACATGAAAGAAACCGAACTTATAATTATTAATCATCTGACCAAGGTGTATCCTACAGGTACCGGAGGATTCAAAGCCCTGAAGGATATCAACCTAACTAACCTTTCAGTCAGGTGAGTTTTCCGGTGTTGTGGGTCC
>LGGY01000196.1 GCA_001509335.1 Fidelibacterota bacterium 46_43 | reverse complement strand
CATCGAGGCCTTCCTCTGCCGCGAGGTGCTGCCCCACGCGCCTGATGCCTGGTTCGACGAATCGAGCGTGAAGATTGGCTACGAGATCAGCTTCAACCGTTACTTCTACAAGCCCCAGCCGATGCGGACGTTAGAGGAGATACGGGCCGATATCCTGGCGGTGCGGAAGGAGAGCGAGGGGTTGCTGGATGAGATCGTTGGAGGAGGCCGACCATGATTCCGGAAGCAAGCGAACAGATCCTCAAATGCCATGATGATTATACCCCGGTACGGTTTTGTGTCGATAGCGGCACAGCTGTAGGGGCGCAATTGTTCAAATTGAAGGAGGGCTCGGCATGTTCATGGGTAAAGCAGGGAGAGTCTTTTGGTCCTGACAAGTTGAGGTCACGCATCGAGCCGTGGTTGACCGCCCTTTTTCAGTCAGAGCATCTATCTGTGCTTGTGGGTTCTGGTTTGACTCACGCTCTCCATGGGATGGCAACTAACAACGGTTTGCCAGGAATGCGTTTAGCCACCTTCGGTGCTTATAAGGATGAAATCGCTGCTGAAGCGAAGCGCTCTGCTGAGGCTGCGGGACGTGGTGACGGGAATATTGAGGATCAGATTCGCGTAACTAATGAGTTACTTAGGGGACTTGAAATTATAGCATCGAAAGAAACCGGCTCCGAACAGGATGTTTCACGATTACGAAGCGATTTGACGCGTGTTCTTAGCGATTTCGCAAGTTCTATTCTCAAAGGAGAAGAAGGTGTAATTTCCGCGGACCGTGTTAAACGCGAACTAACTTTCAATTACCTCGTCAGTTTTCTGATGAGCTTTGCCAGCCGATCCGGTACCCGTGACCGCCTGCATCTCTTCACGACCAATTACGATCGGTGCATTGAAGCAGGAGCTGATGTGGCGGGATTGCGTCTGATCGACCGCTTTGTTGGTACGCTTGCGCCTATCTTCCGGTCTTCACGCCTTGACGTAGATATGCACTACAACCCACCTGGCATCCGTGGAGAACCACGATATCTGGAGGGCGTCGCCCGGTTCACGAAACTGCATGGATCTGTGGATTGGGTGGATTGCAATAAGATCATTCAACGAGTAGCACTTCCTTTCGGCGCTCAAGATATCGATCCTTACCTGAACACCCCCGGATTGAAAGATGCCGGGGCAATGCAGATCATGATCTACCCGAATGCATCCAAAGATCGGGAGACTGCGTCATACCCCTATGTCGAGTTGTTTCGCGATTTTGCAGCAGCGACGTGTCGGCCAAACAGCACCTTGATCTGTTATGGCTATAGTTTTAGCGATGAGCACATCAATCGCGTGATCGAAGATATGTTGACAATCCCATCGGCGCACCTGGTGGTGATAGCATATGGCGATCCCCTCGACAGGATCATGCGTACTTACGAGAGACTAGGCAGGCCTGCCCAGATTACGCTTCTTATTGGAAGTCATCTCGGTGACTTCCGAACTCTGGTGGATCACTATCTGCCGAAGCCAGCGATCGATCAAACAACCTTCCGGATGGCTGACCTCTTAAAGGCCCGCTGGGGCGCGGTCCAAGGTGAGGGGGACGTGAGCGGTACCGAATCGAAATCCGAAGGTGATCCAGCATTATGAGTCAAACTCCCTTCGAACATACTGGCAGTTTGCAGATTGGAACTGTGGATTTCGTGTCTTCGAATGAAATAAAGGTCGCCCTCGACATCGAGACCCCCGAGTCCGTGGCACTTAATACCGGAGGGCCACGACCGTTCCCTCGGGTCAATAGCTACGTGTTAATACCCGTTGATGCTGCCTTTCTCGTCGGGCAGGTAGAGTGGTTAACAATTGAGCGGTCTGCCTTTCCAAAACGACGTGGAATGCAGGATTTCGGCCTCATCGATCTTCCCTACCCACTGCGCAAACTAAGTCTCAATCCGCTTGGCACCTTACAGAAAAGCCCCCACGACTCAGTTCAATACGTCTTTCGGCGAGGCACCGACGCCTTGCCGTCAGTTGGTGCAGCTGTCGTGCTCCCCACGGAGTTACAGCTTCATTCGATTGTTGAGTCTGGGGAACGAAGGCGGGTGAAAATCGGAACAAGCCCCCTCGCTGGTAATGCTAAGGTGTGTGTGGACCCCAATCGACTGTTTGGTCGTCACCTCGCCGTACTTGGAAATACAGGCAGTGGCAAGTCGTGCTCCATCGCCGGGCTGATTCATTGGAGCCTTGAACAAGCTCAAGAGACCTGCTCAGGGCAACCTAACGCCAGATTCATCATATTGGACCCGAATGGCGAGTATTCTCATGCCTTTGGAGAAGGTAATCCGGCGGTCAAAGCGCGCATCTTTAAGATCAACCCAGCAAACGGTGAGTGTCCACTGAAGGTGCCACTGTGGTTCTGGAACGGCGAAGAATGGTGTTCATTTACTCAGGCAAGTCCAAAAACACAGCGGCCAACTCTCATTCATGCATTGCGTTTTGTGCGCGAAGGAGCCATTGAACCAGCCGAGGACGCAGGCCATGAAATGCGTCGCTTTCTTCGGACTATTGTCACCACAATTCGCATCGAGAAAAACTCTGGCAGTCCTTGGGGCAATTTCCCTAAGCCTAAAAGTTTTTATGAGAAATTGGTAAAGTGGAAGACGGGACTTGAACAGTATTCGGAGTCATTCTCGGGCGATCCTAAAGATAAACTAGAGTTGTTTATTACGGAAATTGAGAACCTCTGTGTTCCTCGCAGGATACCGCATCCTCACCACGATTTCACTTTACAAGAGATTGACGCGCTCAGTAAGGCGGCGAGTACGGCGCATGCTGCGTTTGGTGGCATGGAGTCGGATATCTTCCTAGCAGATGCCGATGCACCACGCCCGTTCAACGGGGACTCTCTGCTTCGCAGTGTCGAGGCCGTGGCGGAGATGCTTAATGTTTCTGTACATGTTGAGACACTATTGATCCGAATTCGTGCACTGCTTGCTGATGCCCGTATGAAACCAATACTCTGCAACGCATCAGATATATCACTCGATCAATGGCTCACTGACTACATCGGGAAGGATAAAGCTGAAGACGGTTGCGTAGCAGTGATTGACCTGTCATTGGTGCCGACAGAGGTCATTCACGTTGTGACCGCAGTAATCGCCCGTATGGTTTTCGAAGCACTCCAGCGCTACATGAAGATCAACGGTGATGTCCTCCCTACTGTACTCGTGATGGAGGAGGCACACACGTTCATCAAGCGTTACAGAGACGATGCTGAGAACCACGATGCAGCTGCGGTTTGCTGCCAAGTTTTCGAGCACATTGCTCGCGAAGGACGAAAGTTTGGATTGGGGCTTGTGCTTTCGTCCCAAAGGCCATCAGAACTTTCTCCAACGGTTCTTTCCCAATGTAATTCTTTCCTTTTACACAGAATCACCAATGATCGCGATCAGGAACTCGTTCACCGACTTGTGCCCGACAATCTGAAAGGGCTTTTGCGAGAACTTCCTCTGTTACCTTCTCAGAGTGCAATTCTACTCGGTTGGGCGTCAGAATTGCCGGTATTGGTAAAGATGAGTGACTTGCCCAAGTCACAACAACCGCGTTCTGATGATCCAGATTTCTGGGGTGCATGGGTGGGCAAGGACGAAGAAGGCAAGCAGATGCCCTGTGACATCAATTGGTTACCCATTGCAGAGGATTGGCAGGCAGGGCAGAAAGATGAAAGTGAGGGGGAGGGCATATGAACGCCGATCTCAAGCCCTACCCAGCCTACAAGGATTCAGGGGTGCCGTGGCTCGGAGAGGTGCCGGAGCATTGGGATATCAAAAGCCTTGAATCTCTCGTGTCATCATGTAGCGAACGAAGACAGCCGAACCTTCCATTACTCTCTGTTGTGCGTGAAAGAGGCGTTATTCCACGTGCATCTATGGCGGATCACGAGAACCACAACTACATTCCTGATGATCTCAGTAATTACAAAGTCGTGAGGCAGGGGAATCTTGTCATCAATAAAATGAAAGCATGGCAGGGCTCTCTCGGCGTATCTGAACAGGACGGGATCGTTAGTCCTGCCTATTATGTCTATGACTTTCAAGTTGCTAACCTTCGATTCGGCCACATGCTCCTCCGAAGCAAGCCCTATGTCGCATTTTTCGCTCAATCGTCAGAAGGGGTACGTATTGGACAGTGGGATCTTTCAGTCACTGGGATGAAGCGAATTCCTGTTGTTCTTCCACCTCTCCCCGAACAGTCTGCCATCGTCCGCTTCCTCGACCACATCGATCGGCGCATCCGGCGCTCCATCCGCACCAGACAGAAGTTAATCAAACTGCTGGAGGAGCAGAAGCAGGCCATCATCCACCTGGCCGTCACCCGCGGCCTCGACCCGAACGTGCGCCTCAAGCCCTCCGGCGTGGAGTGGCTCGGGGAGGTGCCGGAGCATTGGGCAATTAAAAAACTAAAAGCCATCTCTCCTCGCATTAGCGGTCGCCTTGTTTACAGTCCTGCTCAGTATTTTTGTGAAAGCGGGGTGCCATTTCTTTTTGGGAAAAATATCACTGAAAGGGGCTTTTCTTTTGAAAAGGTGAAATTCATCCCACATGAAATAAACGAACGGTTTAAACATCACACATTACGAGAAGGGGATCTTGTTATGGTTCGGGTGGGGGCGCCTGGATTAACAACCGTTGTTCCAATCGAGGCTGATGGTTTAAACTGCGCGTCCATGATGATCATTCGTAAAGATCCTGGTTTTAACTCAAAATGGCTAGCATACGTGTTAAATAGCAGGATTGGACAAATGCAAGTTGATATCGCCACTTATGGCGCAGCTCAGGTCCAAATAAATATCACAGATGCTGTTAATTTCCTTATCCCCACGCCACCCTTAAACGAGCAAAATCAAATTGCAGATTATATTGATCGGCAAATTTCTAAGATTCTATCAATTGTGCCTTCAATTAATACCAGTATTAAATTTCTACGGGAATACCGCACCCGCCTCATCGCCGACGTCGTCACCGGGAAGGTGGATGTCCGTCATATCCCATTGCCTGACGAGAGCAATATCGAAACAATCTTTGGAGAGGACGTAGAACCCCTCGACAATGAGACGTGCGCACTTGACGAAGTCGAATGTGCCGTGGAGATAGAAGAATGATTATTTAATAAAATGGAGGTGGCGCTCATGAATGAACCAGTATTGAAAGAAATTCATTTGAGGAATATATTGTCGTTCGGGCCAGATACCAAGCCGCTTCCCCTCGGGCCACTTAATGTGTTGATCGGCCCCAACGGTTCAGGTAAGTCCAACCTGCTTGAAGTAATTGGTCTGTTGAGAGCAGCGCCCAAAGACCTTTCGGCTCCGGTCAAGGAGGCAGGGGGGGTCTATGACTGGCTATGGAAAGGTGCAAAAAATCCTACTGCTTCTATTGAGGTGATCATCCATAACCTGGCTAGCCCTAACATGCCCATCCGGCACAGCTTTTCATTTGTGGAGCATGGCAAGCGGTTTGAAGTGACGGCGGAACGGATTGAGAATCGAGAGCCTTTTCCTTCATACCGGGACCCTTTCTTTTTTTATCGAAATGAAAACGGGTATATCAAACTG
>LGGY01000127.1 GCA_001509335.1 Fidelibacterota bacterium 46_43 | reverse complement strand
CATGATTAATCCCATTATTTTTCATGTAAAATACCTTTTATTTTATTGATCACCAAGGACAATGAAAGTCCGGCGCTGTGGGTCATCACAATGGACACGGAATGGCGTTTGAAGGTGTATTTTCAATATATCTTCCACGTTCTCCGTTTTTTCCATCCAGATAGCATGGGGAACAGAATGACCCAGCATCAAAAGTTGCCCCCCTTCAGGTGAGTCGGGTACCCTAAAATCCAGACCCTTGCAACATCTTCCTGTTCTTCCGGATATAAAAAAACCGTTACCCGCAAAAACCGGAGCCGTCCAGAAATAGCGCCAGGGGTAGGGGAGAGTCTCCGGTTTTATCCCGGTCCGGGAATCTCTGAACAGAATGACTGTATCCCGGAGGACTTCACCGGCTGTCAGATTCGGTGAGAATATACCGGTTCTTGAAATATCAGGGACCAGGACCTGTGTTTTTTTCTCTTTGAGGATAGATTCAGCTTTTTGAGAGTTCACATCGATATCGAAGCGTGTCGTCGATCCGTAATAAAAGGAGGTAAGGGCGGCAAACAGCCAATCTGCCGGATCTTTCACCTGTTTGGCAAAAAGGGTCTCCCCTTCCCGGAAGAGGGAGAGTTCCTTGCCTACGGATTGTGCGGCAGAGAGGAGATTATATTGTGCAAATTCATACCATATCTCTTCTTCAGAAAAAAAGAGGGCCGGATGATCCAGGGAAACATAGGGGATAACAAAGGGGTCTTCGGCTTCAGGGCGGGTGTGGAGCAGGGAATCAACGACCGAATAAATGGATCCGGAAGTTCCTCCGGGGCCTTCCAGGATATATTCTTCCGGCAGAATCACCTCTCCTGGCAGGGGAAAGGTGGAACCGGTCCCGGAATCGGCAGGAAAAAATGCCGGAATACCTCCATCCAGCAGGGCATGAAAGAGAAAAATCGTTTCAGGACGCAGATCCGGTTTCAGACAGACCCTTGAGGAAACATTTAGTCCTGACTGCTTTAACGCATCTGACAGCAGCCTGACACCGGAGCTCCACTCTTTAAAAGTAAAAGGAGGAACATCTTTCCAGATAAATACGGGTTTCTCCGGCAGATATCGCCGGTGCTGAATCAGGACCGTACCAAAATTGGGGAAGGGGACAATTTCTTCATCATAGGGGATCCCCAGATAGGTGTGATATCTCTCAGGGACAAGCGTACGGGTCATACTCATAATTCAAAGATTTCTGATAAATGTGTGTAAAAGTTGTTGTTCAAGCGTCCCAGGGGATCCATTTTTTTCAGGTTTACCCTGTCTCCATCCATGATGGTATCCTCCAGATGAAAGAGCAAGATCTCTCCTAAAATCAGGGATGTCATTAAATGGTATGTTTTGCTGTAAGGATGATCTGAAGGCTCAAAAATCATGATTTTTCCAGGTTATAGAAAATCCTTTCCGGGAATGTATCTAATCCATATCAATTTGCTCTGGATTCATGAATTTCTCTGCATACCAGCGGTATACTTTAGCTTTCTTGAAAAAGGCAAAGAGATCCGGATCGATATGATAATCTTTCACCATGAACTCCATGATCTTCATGGCTTCAGAAAGGGTTTTTCCTTTTTTGTAGGGTCTGTCCGCTGCTGTCAGGGCTTCAAAAATATCGGCCATGGCCATAATACGCGCCGGCAATTCCAAATCCTCAGATTTCAGTCCTTTGGGATATCCTGAACCATCCATCCGTTCATGGTGATTGGCCGCATAGGAAGGCACATTTTTCAATTTTTTGGGGAATGGAAGCTGTGAGAGCATCTTATCGGTCACAACCGCATGATTATTGATGATCTGTCGTTCAGCCTCAGTCAGTGTGCCTCTGGAAATATGCAGATTAAGGATCTCGTCCTCTGTAAGAACAGGTGAGTTTTCCCCGTTAATCATGACACGGGTCTGTGAAATCTCGCAAATCCGGTCCTTATATTCAGGTTTAAGGAATTCACCCCCTGTATTCATCCGCTGAATAAACGTGTAATCCTCACTGATTTTCCGGATTTCTTCTTCCAGCCTTTTCATCAGATTGTCCCGTTCCGCCTGGGCATTGGGATCTTCAGGGGATCCTGCCAACGCTTTCCACATCTCAATTTCGCGATCTTTTTTCAGCAGTTCAAAACGGAGGGACACAGTATGAATCCGGTCATAAATCGTTTCTAGTTTTGTGGATTTATCCACCACATATTCCGGCGTGGTGATCTTTCCGATGTCGTGAAGAAGGCCGGCAAAACGGATCTCCTCAATTTTATCATCACTATACAAGACATCCTTATAAAGACCTTCCCGGCTTTCAGAAACCTGCTGTGCCAGATACACCGTCAGTTCCGCCACACGCTCGATATGCCCGCTTGTATATTTGGATTTTTCATCAATTGCCGAGGCAATCACCCGGATGATGGAATTTAACAACTCTTCAAGGCCGTAAATCAGTCGGTTTTCGGTAATCGCCACGGCAGCCTGGCTGGCCAGGGCTTCCGTCAAGGCCTGGGATTCAGAGCTAAAGGCAAGGGTATTCCCCGATTCATCCTTGGCATTAATCAATTGGAGTACACCAATGACTTCATTCACGTGATTCAGCATCGGAAGTGCCAGCATAGACCGGGTCCTGTAACCGGTTTTTTGGTCAAACTGGCGGGTGCCGGTGAAGTTAAAATCTTTTACATCATAGACATCTTGAAAATTCAGCGTTTTTTTCTTCAGGGCCACATAAGCCGCAACCATTTCCAGATAAGGTGACTCATCCTCGTTATACAATTTCACCGGATACCAGTCGATAGGCTTTCCTGACGTTCCCCCCATCCGAATATTCATGGAATCTGTATGGACAATACTGAAGTGCAGTTTTTTCTCATCCTCCGACATCATATACAGCGTAGCGGCATCGGCACCTGTGATTTTTTTCGCATAGGTGACAATATTTTCCAGAAGAATATTCTGATCTTTTTCGGTACTAAGAGACGTACCCACGGAGACAAAAACATGAACCCGGTCCTGAAGTGTTCTGATGATATCAATCAGTTCTTCTTTGGATTTAGAGGAAAGGACTTCGGGAGAGAGCATGGACATTTTCATGTCAGAAGATATCAAAATACATTAGTTTAATTTCACGGTTAAAGGATTCTACGTTATCACCCCAGATGAGATTATTCAGATCCACTTCCAGGTAGAGATTTTCCGTAATGCCCACACGAAGCCCCGCATTCAGAAAACCATATCCACCGGAAATTTTGAATTTTTTCAAATCTGAGAATTTTTCATAATTCAGGGCGGCATCGTATTCAATCATAAGGGAGAACTGTGGGTTCAGTTCAATGGCTGCACCGGCAAAGAAAGAAGGCATATAGGTGCTGTCCGGTTGTTCCAGGGAATAATTCGCTCCGGCGTGGAGGCTTGTATTGCCAATAAAATGCCAGTTTTTACTGAGGACCGAATAAAAACCGGGTGATGGGATTTCATAATTTCCGTCTATATAAGCTCCATATCCCTGGGAAGAAAATCCCATCGATACTCCCGGTTTTTTCATCCCTTCATCGATCAGGCGGTATTTGACACTCACACCGGGCTGGGGATTCCAGCTAATGGTCTCATTGCCGATAATGTTGGATCCTCCATAGGATACCCCCATGGAAAAACGGTCTGTCAGCCCCACGGTTGCCCCGATAAGAACTCCGCCATTGGTGGTAAAACGCAAGTCTGTCAGGTAAGATCCCCGTGCCAATGTGGCAACCGTCGGGGTATTGATAAGCTGAACCGGTGCGGGGATGAACTGTGCCGCCAGAGTGCCGGTCATAAGCAGAAACAGGAGGGATATTTTTACATAATACTTCATGGTTTTCCCTTTTAGTTATCAAACTGCATCAGATGTTACGAACAAGTTGTCACTTTTTTTATAATAATTCTCCCAAAGCTTCTTCTCTTCACAGGTGTTCTGCAAGCTGTGCAATTCATCAACGGCTTCCTTTCGGTCCCTGATCAGCTGGGTAAGAAATTTAATCAATCCTTTATCATTCCGGGTTGCCAGCATACGTAACACTTCATCCCACTGATCCAGCATTTCATACTGTGCAAAGATGTTCCCTTTCAGCAATTGAATGGTTTTTTCACGTTCTTCCAGCAGAACCCGTTTTGTGGTACTGAAATTTTCATCCAGGCACAGGACGGACCGGATCCCTTTGATTATTTTGTGAATGGTTTCCACCTCTTTTTTCCAAAAGGCATCCCCTTGTCCCATGGCCAGCAAAAAGGCATGGAGTGCCTGAAAATCCGGTAGCATTTCTCCAGGAAGTTTCATGGATAGTTTGTCGAAATCCACTATTTTGATCAATACAAGGGGAATTAGATAATCCAGGAACGTTTTATGCAAATCATCTGCATGGATTATCTTTTCCGGAAGCCGATCAATTTTATACAAAAAGTCTGATTTCCGGTCGGTGTGGAAACTTTTTTCCAGCTGGAAGGGAAGTTTTTTCCGCCGGTTTTCAAAATCCTGCCGTTGAAGTGTTTCCACATAAAGGGCTCCGCGAAGAGCTCCTTTCCGGTTTTGATAAGCCGACGCTTCAAAATAGCGAATCCGGTCCTGATGGAGACTGTATACCTGGCAGATATTCAAAATCCTCTGTAAAGCCCCAATCTCCCGGGAAAAATCATCGTGTCCGGTAGCAACACCTAAAAGGTGAGCCGAGACCATGCTTTTCCGGATGGATTCTGTCAGTGTTTCTGTCTGGTATATATCTGTTTCGCCGTGGCTGATGGCATCCACACAGTCATAGGCTGACTGAAGTGAATTGGAAAAAAAAACTTTGAGCCCGTGAATCATCTAACCTCCCTGCGTTATGAGCATATCCAACAACCGGGGAGATACATAGCTGAGCAAATGTCCTTTATGGATTTCCGGTATATCCTGAAAAGAGACCAGGGCACAATCGCCGGGACTCATGTGGAATCCCCGGAAAACATCCAGACCGATCAGAACGCTTAAAAGCTGGCCCAGGGTTGGCTGGTGTCCCACGATCCATAAACAGGAAGGCAGATCCATCCCGGCCAGCCATGAAATGATTTCTCCTGCAGAGCCATCCAGGACCAAAGGATCGGCCTGAATCGCATCCCGGCTTACGTGAAAAATATCACACAGAATCATTGCCGTTTGACGGGTGCGCATCGCCGGGCTGGTAAACATTTTATCCGGTTTGGGAAACCAGGGGTGAATCAGGGGAATAAACTGCAAGAGTTTTTGTCGCCCTTCTTCTGTTAAATTCCTGTCCGAATCGCTATCATGGTGCCTTCCCCGGGGTTCGGCAAGTCCATGACGCATAAGCACAAGATTCATGGAGAGCCCTGTTTTTTGTTGTTAAAGAAATGTAATAACTTTTTATTCTTAAATCGACTGTTTACTCGTCCCGGATTCCCTGATAATCAGGGGCAATTTCCCGGAGCGCCGCATCCATCCGGTTTTGGACCTGTTTGGCAAATTTTCTTCTTTCATCTATCGAGGAATCGTCGTAATCGGGTATAATGGGCTCAGTGATTTTGTATTTCAAATCAATGTTGCGGAAAGAAAGCAGGCGCATGGCATGGGGGATAAATGGCGTACCTCCGTACCATGCGATCAGATCCCTTTGGTCCGGAGGGACCGGTTTTCCATTGATAGCAGTCACTGTACTCACAATAGGAAGCACCGGGACTTTAAGCCGGTTGGCAGGGACAAACAGGGCGGATTTAAAGCGCTTCAGGTAGGTCCCGTCTGTGGTGGTGCCTTCCGGAAAAAAGATGATGTTGATGCCTTTTTTCAGTGTTTTCATAAGGACTTCGATATAGGTCCCGGACAACCCGCCTTTTTCCCGGTCTACAAATACAGTTCCTGCGATCCGGGCGACATGTCCGAAAACAGGCCAGCTGCGGATTTCCGATTTGGAAACAGGAACAGCAGAGACCACAGACAAGGTGCTCACAGCTTCCACATAGCTGTAATGGTTGCCCACAACCAGATAGCCGTTCCGTGAGGGAATGTTTTCCATGCCTTCAACCTGAATCCGGACACCGCAGATCCGTCGGATCAGGGTACAAAAGGGTTTGATAATATAAAATATCATTTGATCCCCTTTTGTCCGGCTGAAAAGCGAGATCACCCCTTTGAGCAGACCTAAAAGAATGATTGAGGCAAGAAATAAAAGGAGGATGCTGACAATTCTGAAAAATTGGCGAATGGACTTCATGGCAAATCAGATACCGGATTCTAATTGTGATTCAATATCGTATTTATGCTGTGCTTCTTCTTCAGCAAGCTTCAGAAAAAGATCCCGGGTTGCCGAGCCCACAGGTGCCTGGTCTGCCAGGGTCAGATACAATTCGCGGGCATCATTCTCAAAATCAGCTGCCATTACCAGAATGTCTTCCGTTGTTAAATCTTTTAATTTGGATTGAATGTCCTTTTCATCACTCAGATGGAGGTCCTGTATGGGGTTGTTGCTGTGATTCAGAAATTCACTGATGTCCAGATTTTCCAGTTTTTTCTGGTGCTCTTCTTCCATGGCTTTCATCCGGAGGAGCATCTCGCGGGTATGGGGATTCTCCACAAGATTGGCAAGGCGTTCATAACGATAGGCAGCTTTTTTTTCCTGGTCAATGGCAAATTCAATAATTTCTTCAAAGCGGGACATATTGATCTCCTCATTACATGATTGTGAAAAAATGCCGGACAGGACACATCCCCTCCGGCAACAGATTTCAACGTATCAGACAGTTTGCTTTTTTATTCCACCATATCCGTATCGAGAAAATCCTCAATATCAAATTTCCCCTCAGCGGCCAGCTGTTTAACGGCCTGGATCAGTTTACGCCGTGCACTTTCAACCTTCCGTCGGGGCTGAGGACCTTCCACATCCTTCATTTCATCTTCCAGCATAATCTGGGTTTTCTGTGGCAGGTTTCCCAGGATATAGGTGACAAATTCTTCGCTCATTCCTTTCAGTGCCAGGGCCAGATCATTCAGTTCCACGCTTTTCAATGCCTCCCGGACCACATCCACAGGGAGTTTGTCGAAACTGTCGAAAGGAATGTAATACTTCGCCAGATCCCTGGCCAGTTCCGGATCTTCATTTTGCACATGACTTACAAACTGTTCTTCAAAATCCGGTTCCAGTTTGCTGAGAATGTCGGCAATTTGTTTGGAGCCCCCTTTGTTAAAATGGGCTTTATGGGGAACGAGCCGGGCTTTTTCACGAATATCATTTTCGATGTTGATAATCCCTTCATAGGGGATTTTATCTATGTCATTCATCTGCATCAGAACCCGGGCCCTTTCGTCCTCTTCCATGTTTTTAATTACATCCACCTGGACTTCAATACTCAGCTGGCTCAGAACAAGGGCTTTTACCAGCTCGCTTTCCGGTTCCAAAAGGTATTTGATCTGATCCGAGGACATGGGCTTTAAAAAATCAAAAAGCACTTTCTGGTCACCATCGCTGACAGCCCGGATTTTTTCTGACATAAGCTGAAAATAATACTCTTCCAGGACCTTTCTTTTCAGGTCAAACGGCACTTTGGCCAGAGTTTCTGCATGGCGGCGCAATTTGTTCAGTTGTGCCTGCGAAAGGTGCCTGAACAGGGAGACGGATAAATTGTCCCCCAGCATTTTATAAATGATAGCGGCCCTGTCCAGATTGGAAAGTTTTTGAGGATCACTCATTTTCCCGTACTCCTTTGTCTTCCGCCTGGTCTGCGGGCGTTTCATCTTCTTCCATCCAGTCCCGGATGATCTTACTGGCAGCATCGGGATTGGCTACACTCATGTTGACGATGTTTTTCCGTATCCCTTCCAGTTCATCCCGCTTTTCAGCCATATCGGAACCCTGATCCGGTTCCCGTTCAAGTTTACTCTCTTTCTTGTTTTCCCGCAGCTCTTTCAGAATCTTTTCCCGGATCGCATCCTCATTGCCGGCTGCCGCCTCCGGTTTCGGTGATTTTTCTTCCTGTCGCTCGGTTTTACCACGATTCAAGATAAGGACAACCAACACAATTACAGCCGCAAGCAATGCCGCCAAAAGCCCCCAGAACCACCAGGGAATCTGAGCCTTTTGCATACTCATAAGTTCTTTTTGAGTCTCCGAGAGAAGAGAGATTTTTTCTGCAATGGCTTCTTCCAGTTCTTCTTTTTCCCGAAGCATGTTATCCGATGCCGCCCGTGTGCTTTCACGGTCTTCAACGGCCATCTGCTGAGTTGCCAGCTGAAGTTTCAATGCGGCGATTTCATCCCGGAGTTCCTGCAAGCGGGTAGTGTCACGCCCCAGCATTTCAAGCCGGAGTTTCTGTTCCGTGATCATCTTCTGAGTTTCAAGATCATCGGCCAGGGACTGCCGGGTATTGAGTTTATCAATAATTTTGAGCAGCATATTTTCCGTCGGTGTGGGTTCACTGCTCCGGGGTGCCTGCATCTGCTGTTGTTGTGACAGGCGTTCGATCTGCTCCTGGATCTGGCGAATCAATTCCTTGGTTTCATCGGTCCGTACCCTTTCTTCTCGGGAGGGCTGGTATTCTACAGCCCCCTGTACAACACCCGTTTCCATACCCGCCATCAGCTGATCTTCACTGAAAGTTGTTGTCATAATACTCAGCATATCCCCCCGGGAGCGTTCAAAATGGGAGGCAACCATGGCGACCTGACGAATGGATTCCACCAGATCGGGCGCAATACCTTCTTTCAGGATAATGCTGATATCCAGTTTCCGAACTTTTGGAATCAAGGGAACAGAGCGGGCAACTGAACGGCTTTTGAGTCTTTCCGGTTCGATATTCTCCACTCCTGGCAAGACGGCTATTTGTTCTTCACGAATGCGGGATGTATCTGACGGCAGTTCTTCTGTCAGGATATCCAGTCCCCGGTCACCTATCCTGGCCGGTATACCGGGAAGAATTTCAATGTATTCCTTTTCGTAGGACCGGCCGCTTTTCTGTGCCCTTTCAGCTTCCTGAGAAGTTTGTTTCGATGCACGTCCCGGGGCTGCCGGTTCATACACTTCCTCCACCCGCTGATCGGGGACAAAATCCAAATCGGCTTTCACATCGACAATAAAATAATTATTCCCAAGAATGCGTTCTACGGCCTGGGAAATTTTATTCTGGAGCGCCTGTTCGAGTTCGAGTTTCTGGGACAGATAATTCGGGGATTGACCACTCAGCATCACTGCTGTTAACAGAATTATTGTCAGAGCTAAATACATACGATTCCGACAATTCATTGTAGCTCTCCTTTATTAAGATATTGCCAGGAATGTAATTTCTACCCGGCGGTTCTGGCTCTTGTTTTCCGGACTTGTATTGGGTTTTTTGGGCCGGGTATGGGCAAAACCGATGGCCCTGAATCGTTCCGGATCAATGCCCTGTGAAATATAATAATTGACAACCTGAGATGCCCGGGCCGCCGACAATTCCCAGTTTGAGGGATATTTATCCGAATGGATGGGATCACTGTCTGTATGTCCCTCCACAGCAATCTGATAAATAGAGTTTTTAATCTTTGGAATAAATTTATCCAGGATTGAATAGACCTGGGGATTCAATTCGGCACTACCCCGGGGAAAAAGAATATCGGATACTATGGAGATGGTGACCCCTCTGTAGGAATGGGTGACTTCCACATATTCGTTCAGATTCTCTTTGTTGACAATCTCCTTAACATCCTGGTCAATCTGAGCCAGGGAGACCCGACCTGTACTTTCCGACGCTTTTTTCCCCAGCTCTTTTCCCATGGCTTCACCAAATTGCTCAATTTTCACAGGATCAATGGTAGACATGGAAAAAAGAAGGACAAAAAAGGTCATGAGCAGTGTCATGATATCCGAATAGGTGACAAGCCACTCTTCCGTATCAGTTTCTTCCGGAGGAAGAGGTGTTTTTTTCTTTATTTCTTCCATCAGCCTTTTCGTTCTTCTTCATGGATCCAGTCCCGGGGCGGGAGAAATGAGTTCAGTTTTTCCCGGACAATAAGGGGATGTTTCCGTTGATAGAGAAGGCAGACACCTTCGATAAGCATCAATTGCAGCATGGATGCTTTCTGAATACGGGAATCGATTTTAGCGGCAGCCGGATTGAAAAAGAGATTCGCCAGAATGGCTCCATAGAAGGTCGTTACAATGGCAGCCCCCATGCCTTTTCCAAGCTGCGCGGCCATATCACCTGAGGCATCGCTCATACTCATGCCATAGAGCATCACAACCAATCCGATAAGGGTTCCGATCATTCCGAAAGCAGGAGATAACTTTCCCATGGTTTTTACCACATTCACTTCCCCTTTTTCTCGCTGTTCCCGGTTTACAATCCTCGATGTCAGGATTTCCCGGATATCGGTATCGCTGTAGCCATCTATCACTAGCTGGATGCCATCCTTCAAAAAAGGATGCCGTATTTCTTCAATATGCTTCTCCAGTTCTGTGGGCCCCCGCCGGGCAAAAGCCGCCAATTCCGTAACCTGGCGGACCAGTATTTGCATCTCCTGCCGTTCTTTTCTGAAGACAATGCCAATCACTTTAAAAACGCGGCCCACTTCATGAAGGGGAAAGGCAATCAAAGTCGCGGCCAGGGATCCTCCCAAAACTATGGCAAGTGAGGGCAGAGACCAGAACATCTGGTAATCCTGGGTGAGCAGGGTGATTCCATAAAAGATCAGTCCCAAGCCCATAAAAATCCCTAAGATGGTTGCAAAATCCATTCAGACTCCTTAGTTATCGTTCATAAAGGATCCTGTCCGTGAGCGGGTTTCCTGAAGGACATTCAGAATATTGCGGACATCATCATATCCCGGGTCGATCTGTAGTGCCAGATTCCAATTGATGGTGGCCCTTTGTATGTCTCCCATTTTGTAATAAATGGACCCGCGGCGTGCATAAGCCAGTGAAAGGTTGGGATTGAGCTGTATGGCAATATCCACTTCATTCAGTGCCTGAATATAATCGCCGGCATAAAAATACCTAAGGCTCCGGCTTAAATGTTTCAGGGCCAGATTGATATTTTGCTGCATCACATGTTGCTGAAGTTTTACCGATTGGAGAGAATCTTCCAAAACGGATTTCTGCTGCCGGAGTTGTGCGATGGTATTGTTCAGATCATCTACCGTCTGGACAGAAATCCTCAGGGAATCCCGGAGCCCTATAATGGTGGCATCCGCTTCTCTGAGCAGGGAATCCAGTTTTACACCGTATTCAGTTTCCGCTGCTTGTCTTCCTCCATCCCCATCCGTAAAAGCTGATATCCCGCTCCGGCGTGTTGTCTGTTTCGGCATCGCCCGGGGAATCGCCAGCGTAAGTCCCATGGATATGGCCGGCAGATCACTTTCATTGTCCTTCCCAAAATTCGGCAGCCACTGCAATTGGGAGATCCCCAGATTTAAACGGTATTCTGTCGACAGGGGAATTTGCATCCCCAGATTCAGTCCCCCTCCATCAAATTCACCGATGAGGTGAATACCCCCACGATCTGCCATCATGCCGGTTTTAAACAGAAAACCGGCAAAAAAACCGATACTTGTGGTTGTATCATTATTGGAAAAGCCCCGGGAAAGTCCGCCGCTTCCCACACCCATATAAGTATTAAACCCCGTTTCTCCTACCATCTTTTCAGTAGAAATCACAGCAAAAATAGAAAAGTCCTGATTATCTACCTGCATTTCGCCGTCGATATTCCTCAGGACAAAATCCCAGAGTCCCACAGCCATGGAAATATCCCCGTACGCCATAACCCGTTTCGTCAGATGAAAACCGTATTCCACATCGGCTGTACTCATGGAAATGACATCATAGGGCAGAATCACAGAAAGTCCCACATTCAGTGAATTGATAATGTCCATATCAAAGAAGACACCTTGGGACATACGAAAATCCTCGATCCCATACAGATCGGAAGCGAAGCCGGTGCGGAAAAGATAGGGAGACTCTTCCACAGAACTTGACGGCACCCGCATCATAAATCCTGGTTTCATAAAGGAGACCTGTGAGGATGCGTGGGCCGTATGGCCGGACAGAACCACGCTCAGCAGGAGGAACAGCCATTTTAATTGTTTCATATTTTTTATCACTTTTATCACTGACTTTTTTGCAATTCTTTCCGGGCAAGAGCAGAATACCTGGACTCAGGATATGCTTTTAGATACACCTGAAAATAGTGGTTCGATTCGGCCTGTTTCCCGAGATTCCTGAAACTGACAGCAAGCAGTATCAGGGCATTCTCCCGAAAGACCTCACTCTTTTCGGAAAGCAATTCCTGAAGAAGGACCACTGCTTCATTGTAGTTGTCTTGCCGAAAGGCACATTCCCCCAGCCAATAGAGGGCGCTGAGGTTCAATTCTTTATCCTCGGTGTTGTCTCTTACCTGCCGCAATAATTCGGCTGCCTTGCCATAGTCTCCGGCAGTAAAATGACGGAGAGCTCGGGTATAAAGCTGCTGTTCAATGAGAGGAATTCCCGGATCATCCGGCTTTTTTTCCGTAACCTGTTGCCGTTTTTCTAAAAATCCTTTCAGCTGTTGGACTTCCTCTTCCAGGCGTTCAATACGCTTCAGCAATGTTTCCAGAGAAACAGATTCACTTGCATCGGATTCGGAAACATGCTGATGAATCATGGCCGAATCCTGCCGCCCGGCCCATTCCGGAAAAAGCATATCCATATCCAGCATAGGATCCTGCGAAAACCCAAGAGTGGCAAAACATGTCAAAGAACAGACAAAACATAAAAATTTCATATCAGAACTGTCCTGAATTAATCATATCCCGGACCTTGCTTACCAATTCGCTCTCCGGATACTCCTCCAATAGTGTTTTAAAAGCCTCAAGACCTTCCACCTGCCGGCCCATTTTCAGGTAGGAAAGTCCGATTTTGAATTGGGCGTGATCGGCTTTATTCCCGTTCGGCAGTGTTTTGACTTTTTCAAATTCTTCAATGGCCCGGCTATAGAGCCCCTGGGCATAATACCCTTCTCCTATCCAGTATTGACAATTGTCAGAATAATCATTGTCCGGGGCAATTCGAATCAATTCCCTGAATTCCTCGATAGCTTTATTCCGTTGCTTGTCAAACAACAGGTCCAGGGCATCCTGATACCGTTGCAGGTATTCATCCTGAGTCAGATCCATAACAGGACTGATCGCCGCATCCAAAGCACTTGTATCAGCTGCGATTTTTTCCGAAGCCACATCTTTTTTTACCGGTTCATCCAGGGTAATAGCTTGCAAAAGATTCTGTTCGGATTCTTTGACGGCAGCCGTTTCCAGGGCTTTTCGGATGGAATCCTGCGAGGCATTCAGGTACGATTGAAGCAACTCATTTTGCCGTTTCAATTCCAGGTTTTTTTCGTCCAGTTCCGAGAGCATACCTTCCAGCTCTTCAGCAGACATTTTCTCATTCATCAGCCTGGAACGAAGGGAGTCCCGATGATTTTCCAACTCGATTATATTGGATTTCAGTTCACTGATTTCACTCTGGAGGATAATGATCTGATTTTTCAGATCGAGGATCTCGATGGTTTTTTGTTGTACTTCCTGTTCACGCCGCCGCAGATCGTCTTCGGTCCGCTGTAATTTTTCCGGGGGGACATCCGGTCGGGAACCTCCACAAGAGGCAAGAAAAAGGGCGGAGACAAGGAGAACGATCATCACATGCGGTAACGCTGAGAATCGCTTAATCATATTCCTCCCAATGAATGCTGTATGAATAACCAATGAATGTACCAAAAGAAGCCGGGATATTCAATGTGAACCTTCCCGTGGCGCCGGGCAGCAGAGCAGCATCGGAACTTACCCCGCTGGCATAATTCATAAAGGATCCTTTAACGAAAGTTGTCAGGGTTTTTGTCTCTCCACTCCAGTTCATACGAAACACAAAGGTGACCTTCACAAAATCAGCCCGACGGGCACCAATATTCTTCACCTCTCCTGAAAAGATACGATTTCCCGAGGGATCTGTGCTTTCACGGATATTCCCCACCAAAATACAATTGGCATTGACTGCTGAGGGTGAGGGTCTGCCCGGCAACTCAACAGGGGAAATTGTCGTCGCCGTCGGCGCCGATACCGGTGTCTCTTCTGTCTGATCCGGTGTTACGGCTGGACTTTCAAAAGCCGATGAGGGAATATTATCTACAATACGTACCACCTCATCACGGGGAATGACCAAGTATCCGATGAGTGTTTGAATTTTTAGAATATCACTATCCTGATACATAATCTTACCAAACATGCTGGTCCCGTTCTGAAGAATAATCTCTTTGTTGTAAATTTTAAGAGGATTTTCCCAAAGGGTGGATTGAGCCTTCAACTCTTTCAGCTCGGATTCCAGGTATTTGATCCGTGCCCCCTGTTTTTTCAATTCATAGGAGAGCTCATTCAACACAAAGGGATAATCCCGCTCCTGAATCACGCTTTCCCGGCTTCCTGAAGCCGTAATCTCATTCATTTCCTGCCGGATTAAATCATTCTGCAAGGCTATTTCCGGGAAATCACCTGCAAGCTCTTCGTCCCTTTCGGGACTTTCGCCCCCCCTGAACCAGGCACAACCTGACAACAACACTATAACGGTTCCCAAACGAAGCCATCGATTGAGGGACATCCTGTCTTCCTTTTTTATTCTGAATTTACGGTTGTTGAATAACAACTTTCAACATATATACATACTTAAAAAAATATAAATTCAAAACACATGAAAGTCAAGATAAAAACTATATATCATTGTTTTAAACCCTTTCTTTACAAAATTTGTTGAGACTTTTCTTAAAAGTCCCAGCATTATCAACATGTTACGGTTTATATCGAAGCAATCCGCATAAGGGAGAAAATTCGCCCATATCCGAGGAGATAAATTCAATTTTCGCCCCGGTATCCAAAGCCATGTGAATCAGCTCGTCGGTGATATCCAGAGTCCGGGCCATGGTATGGCCACAGTTGGGACATGTATCTTCTTCCTCCGTTGTCATGTGCAGGCACCATTTACACACTCTGCCTTTGGTCTGAAAACCATCCTGAATCATCAGCATATCCACCTGTCCCTGCTGCAGGGCTTCTTCCGTCTGATATATGCCGGCAACCCCTTTGTAGTTTTTGTGGAATTCGTTGGCAAACATGTTCAGAATATCTTTCTCAAAATCTATGCGGCATCCCGGAATTTCTTTATCTACAAGCTGAAAAACCTTATCCATGGAAAGATTGGGGTCCACCGGAATTTCACGGGCAATTTTATCCTTCAGACCTGATTTAAGATAGTTGGCAAAATCAGACATACTCTCCCGGAGTCCGCCTAAAATGATCCAGTCGAAATGATATTTCTGATCCAGGGTATCCAGCTGAGCTGCCACATTTTTATAATGTTTAGCCACAACTTCTTCCCGGTGACGTTCATTTTTCCGCTCATCCATACCGCCAAAGCCACCTTCATTGGCATCTTCAGGAAGCAGATTCACTACATTGAAAAGTTCTTCCTTGTTCCCCAGATGATTTATGAGAATCTTAGCCTTTCCCTGATCCACCAGGACAATAGCATAATTCCGTTCATGGCTAATACATTCCAGAAAAGGGCGCAGATAAGGGCGGTCCTGTATCACCATCATATTTTCAACGAGAAATCCCAGATGAATAACCTTCCATACATACGCCCGGTTGGATGACACGATCATTAACGACCGCCGTTCTTCTCCCAGCTGGTTCTTGAGGAATTTGATAATGCCCTCTACATCTTTCCGAACCGATTCCTTCTCTTCATCTGAAAGTTTTTTATAAAAAGTCTTTTCCTTTTTTTGTTTAAACATGTTGTTCACAACAATATCAGCATTCCGGAGTTTTTGGGATGTTGACACGTCAAGATAAACCGTTGTTACGGGATTTCCCTCGGTTTTCAGGGTTTGCAGAGACTGAATTGCCGTTACTGAATTCATATCAGCCCTCCTTGAACTAATGGTTATGTTAGGATATTTATGTTATTCGAGGCATTTCTAATTCAATATACGGGATGTCTGTTCCACTTTTCAATAGTTTTACTCAATACAACACAGAATGTTGCTTTCTATTTTCAGTCTTTTTTCCTTACCTTTTCATGTTAAAGGAGGTCTTATGAAATCACTGACAAAACACCTTACGTTTAACATTCCCACAAGGATGGATTTTGTGAATATTACCGATCAGGTAGAAGATCTGGTTCGTGAATCAGGCATACAGGAAGGCTTGTGCCTGGTCAATGCCATGCACATAACTGCTTCCGTTTTCATTAATGATGACGAGCCGGGACTTCATCAGGATTATAAGCGCTGGCTTGAAAAACTGGCTCCTTATGATCCGGGTACCGATCTCTATGCCCACAACCGTACAGGAGAAGATAACGGCGATGCCCACCATAAGCGACAAATTATGGGACGTGAGGTTGTTGTGGCTGTCACAAATGGCCACCTTGATTTCGGTCCTTGGGAACAGATTTTTTACGGTGAATTTGACGGACGCAGACCCAAGCGGGTTCTGGTAAAAATTATAGGAGAATAAAAGCTTCACATGGATGAAACCATCATACAATCCCTCCGGGCACAAATTGACAGGATTGACAAATCGCTGGTCGATCTTTTATCCCAAAGAATGGAGCTGGCATATCAGATTGGGAAAGAGAAAGGCAAAACAGGTCAAACAGTAACGGTCCCGGTCCGTGAAGAAGAAATTTACCACTCTCTGGAAGGTCTGAATTCCCGCTTTTTATCAACTGAAGACCTGAAATCCTTATTTTCACAGATCATTGCCCTGGGCCGCAAAGCCGGTGAAGAGGGTGCCAGGGATGTGAAAAAAAAGATAGGACAAACATCATGATTATTGTCATGAATCCGGGTGTAAAAGAAGCCCAGATCGAACAAATCTCAGAACATTTGCACAAACTTGATCTGAAAATTCACAAATCCCAGGGTGAGGATCACATGATCCTGGGTGTTATCGGAGATATATCCCGGGTTGATATTGAAAAAGTCAAAGGGTTTGAGGGTGTAAACAAGGTAATCCGGATATCTGAAAGCTACAAACAATGTTCCCGGACATTTAAACCTACAAATACCATTGTCCATGTGGGGAAAGTACCCTTCGGAGGCAGGGAAATTGCCGTCATCGCCGGTCCCTGTTCCGTGGAAAACGAAAAGATGGTTCATAAACTCTCCCGGGAAATCAAACGGTACGGTGCCCATGTACTCCGGGGCGGCGCTTACAAACCCCGGTCATCCCCCTATACTTTTCAGGGTTTGGGTGAAGAGGGACTGAAATACCTTCAGGAAGCCGCTTTTGCATCGGGAATCCCCTGCGTTTCCGAAGTCATGGCCATATCAGATATAGATCTGTTTTGCAGGTATGTGGATGCCCTGCAGGTGGGTGCCCGGAATATGCAGAATTACAGTCTCCTCAAAGCCCTGGGGACTGTAAACAAGCCGGTAATCCTCAAACGGGGCATATCCGCTACCGTGGAAGAGTGGCTGAATGCTGCAGAATACATTGTAAACGGCGGCAATTCACAGGTGATCTTATGCGAGCGGGGAATCCGGACATTTGAAAATTCAACTCGTTTTACCCTGGATCTTTCGTCCGTCCCCGTGGTGAAAAAATTGTCCCATCTACCTATCATTGTGGATCCAAGTCATGCCATGGGAAACCGGGATCTTGTGGTTCCCATGGCCCGGGCTGCCGTGGCCGCCGGAGCTGACGGGATTATGGTAGAAGTTCACGACGACCCCAATAACGCCCTTTCTGACGGACCCCAATCCCTCTATCCCAAACAATTCAACCAGCTGATGAAAGAGCTTTATATTATCAGCCAGGTGATCGGGCGGGGGGTGCTGAAGAAATGAAATCCCGTGAATTTGCTGTCGTTGGATACGGCCGTTTCGGTCGGTTATTTGCCTCCATTCTTGCCCGGCATGGTACCGTATCTGTCTACGATATCCATCCCATTACCCCTGATAGGAAAATTCTACAGGTATCCCTTGAGGAAGCCCTTCAAAAAGAGGTGATATTTCTTTGCATCCCCATATCGGCCATCCCGGCCTTTCTTCATGACAACCGGGACAAAATAAATCCGTCATCCACCATGATTGATACCGGATCAGTCAAATCGTATCCTGTACGCTGGATGGATGAGATGATCCCCCATATCCCCCATCTGGGTATACACCCTCTTTTTGGGCCGGACAGCTATGCGGAAAACCGGGTCAATCTGATTATCCTGACACCTTCCGATCAATACCCACAACTGGCTGAAATATGGCGGGATACTTTTCAGGAATGGCATTTTTTTACCCGGATTCTAAACCCGGATGAACATGACAAACACATTGCCAAATCCCAGGGGCTTACACATTTTATCGGTAATATTCTTTTGAACCTGAATTTACCGGAATCTAAAACACCCACCAAAGGGTATGGGATGCTCCGGGCTGTGGAAGCTTTTTGCAGCAACGACACACCCCAGCTTTTCAAGGATATGTTGATGTACAATGAACATTCCTCGGAGATGTTCAGGGCATTTATGAAAGCGACCCATGCCGTCGCATCCCTGATACGCAAGGAATCCTTCAGCATCCAGAAAGAGAAGATTCGTGTGGGAGCCATGGGAGACGAAGGGAGTTTTTCCCATGAGGCCGCATTACAATACATCCGGGACCATCAGCTGGTGAATGGGGAAGTGCTTTGCCTGACTTCAGCGGAAAATGTCCTGGAACATCTTGAACTGGGGCGAATTGACATCGGTCTGCTCCCTATTCAGAATGCCGTAGGCGGCGTGGTTCAGGAAACCCTGACTCATCTGGCGGGGACCCGCTGCAAAATCTCCGGACATTTCCCCTTTCTGGTCAAGCAGTGTCTCTTGTCCCGGCAGGATTTCGAAGGAAAACCGGTCTCGATCCATTCACATCTTCAGGCGCTACGTCAATGCAAAAGCTACCTGAGCACCCACTATCCGGATGTCCCCCAGATTGAAGAACGGGACACCGCTGCCGCAGCTGCCATGCTGTCCCGGGGAGATCTTCCCCGGAATGCCTTTGTGATTGCCCCTGAAACCTGTGTAAAATTGCATCGTTTGAAACTGGTCCGATCCGGCATTCAGGATCTGGACTACAACATCACAGATTTTATTTCCGTTATCATGGATGATTGAAAACACCTGCCAAATAACACCCGCTGAACGAGTCCGTGGAAACATTTCACTGCCGGGGGACAAATCTATCAGTCACCGGGCTCTGATTTTTGCCGCTATTGCCAGAGGTAAATCCAAAATCTGCCACCTGAATACCGGAGTGGATGTCCTTTCTACTATCGCCTGTCTGCAAAAAGTAGGCGTCCATTTCCAGCTGGGACGCTATACCGTCAATGTTAAAAGTCCGGGACTACATGGCTGGTCTGGAGAGGATAGGGTTGCTTTAAATTGCGGCAACTCCGGAACCACGACCCGCCTCCTTACAGGACTTCTTGCCGGGCAATCTTTTGAATCGGTACTATATGGTGACGAATCCCTCTCCCGCAGGCCCATGGGACGGATTATTGAGCCCCTGACTCAAATGAATGCCCTCTTTAAAAGCACCGAAGGCCATTTGCCATTAACCATTTTCCCCTCAAAACTCAAAGGGATCCGCTATACCCTTCCAGTGGCCAGTGCTCAGGTTAAATCTGCCATTTTGCTGGCAGGTCTACTGGCTGAAGGGAAAACCCATGTGACTGAACCTGTCCAGTGCCGGGATCATACGGAACGGATGATGAAAATGCTGGGTATTCCTATCTTCAAAAAGAAAAACACGTGGACAGTTCATACCCTGAAACGGCCGGTCCCCGGATTTGAATATAATGTGCCTGCCGATCCTTCTTCGGCAGCATTCTGGGTGGCGGCGGCTCTTTTATTGCCTAAAAGCCGTATTGTGCTAAACAATGTTAGCCTGAACCCTACACGTATTGCTTTTCTTCGGCTTTTGCAGAAAGCCGGTGCAGATATCAGTTGCAGTGAAGAGACAAGAAGTTATGAACCCTATGGCGATATTGTTGTTAAAAGTTCAGAACTCCAGGGATTTTCCATCTCATCCAGAAGCATTCCCGGCCTCATTGATGAAATCCCCATACTGGCTCTCATCGCCACCCAGGCAAAGGGCATCACGCGCATCCGCGGCGCCCGGGAACTGCGGGTAAAAGAGAGTGACCGCATCGCTACAACCGTTGCCTGTTTGAAAGCCCTGGGTGCCGAGATCGAGGAATACGAAGATGGAATGACCATCCAAGGCCCCACCCCTCTTCATGGCGGGACAGTGAAAGCCTATATGGACCACCGGATTGCCATGACCATGGCCATTGCCGGATTGATTGCTTCAGACCCGGTGAATATCGAAGATTATTCAGTTGTAGATATCAGCTACCCGGATTTCTTCAGCACCCTTGAAAAAATCCGGCAGTAAGTGATGAAACTGGGACTTATCGGGCATCATATTGCCTACTCCATCAGTCCGAAACTTCACACCCTTATTGGCCGGGAAACCGGCCTGCCTTCACTCCGTTATGAGCGATTTGATATTCCGCCATCTGATCTGAAAAAAAACCTGACCCGGCTGCAAAAGGAGGGATATACAGGCGTTAACATCACCATCCCCTATAAAAAAGAGGTCCTCGCCTATACCCGACAACAGGATATCAGTGCAAAAGAATGCGGTGCTGCAAATACACTGTATTTTTCCCCTTTGGGGATTCAGGCCTGGAACACAGACATGACGGGGATGGTCCGGATTTTAAAAAACGGTGGATACACAACATTTAACCGCTATGTTCTGTTTGGATACGGTGGCGTAGCTCCGGCAGTTGTCAATGCCCTGAAAGCCCATAAGATTCATGCCATCTATATTGCCGGAAGATCACCTGAAGCTATCCGGACATTCTGCGCCCGATTCAATCTGCTGCCCTATTCAGAAAAAGAAATCTACTCCGTATCAACCCTTTGGATCAATGCAACACCGGCAGGTTCAGTCAACCATCCGGATATTCCGGCTGGGTTTCAGGTCATACCGAAGACGGGAGACCGCTTTCTTGATTTGAATTACGCGCCCCTGCCCACTCATTTCCAACGCTATTTCCTAAAATACGGTATAGAAACGGAGGATGGGCTTGGACTTCTCATTGAGCAGGCGCTGGACAGTCAGGCCATCTGGCGGAACGATCCCGGCATCATAAAAAAAATCAACCGGGAATCACTTCGCCGGGAGATCATAAAACAAGCAGGGATGTCAACATGAAACGAATCCAATGTATTACCGCCGGTGAAAGTCACGGACCGGCGCTTAGTGTAATCATCCATGGACTTCCGGCAGGATTTCAGCTGAATGTAGATGAAATCAATCATCAGCTGAGCCGTCGTCAAAAAGGTTACGGGCGAGGCGGCCGGATGACAATTGAAAAGGACCAGGTAGAAATCCTTTCCGGGCTGAGAAACAGCATAACCCTGGGGAGTCCTCTTTCCTGTATCATTCGAAATCGTGATTTTGAAAACTGGAAAGAAACAATGGATCCGGTTCAGGCAGATGTGTCGGAAAAAATTTCAATTCCCCGACCCGGTCATGCGGATTACGCAGGCATGCTGAAGTATAAAACCGACGACCTTCGGAATATTCTGGAGCGGGCCAGTGCCAGGGAAACAGCAGTCCGAACGGTTGCCGGAGCGATATGCCGTCAGTTCCTGGAAAATGTCGGGATCTCCTTTCATTCCGTCGTCACGCAGATTGGTATCGCCGGAATGGATCCAGCTAACTTACCTCCGATTACCGAATGGAATCAGGCTGAAAACTCCCCGGTTCGCTGTCCGGACCCAAAAACTGAAAAAAGAATGATGGAAGTCATTGATACAGCCCGGAAAGAGGGAGATTCTCTGGGTGGTCTGTTCCGTGTTGTCGTCCAAAATTTGCCGGTTGGGCTGGGAAGCCATACTCAATGGAACGAGCGTCTCACATCCATGATTTCCGCTCATATCCTGGGAATCCCCGCCATTCGCGGAATCGAATTCGGTCTGGGTTTTAAAGTCGCTGAAATCCCCGGAAGCCGTGTTCATGATCCCTTTGAAATAAAAGATGGAAAAATAATCCGCAGCACCAACCACAGCGGCGGTATTGAAGGCGGCATGAGCAACGGGTGTGACCTGATTTTTTCCGCCGTGATGAAACCCATTCCCACCCTTGCCAAACCACTGGCCAGTGTGGATTTAAAGACCGGAAAACAAACCTACGCACATAAAGAACGGACAGACAGTTGTGCCGTTCCCGCAGCCTCTGTGGTAGCTGAAAATGTCACGGCCATTCCACTTCTTGAAGCTTTTCTCATGAAATTTGGCGGGGACAGCTGGGACGAAACGCTGAAGCACCGGGATGCATCCCAATGATCATCTTTCTGACAGGCATGATGGGGACCGGCAAGACCAAGGTCGGCCAGGCCCTGGCAGAGTCCCTCAAATGTCCCTTTGTGGATCTGGACCTTTATCTGGAAAAAAAAACAGGAAAAAGCATTCCGGACATTTTCCGGACAGAAGGTGAATCTGCTTTCCGGGAACTGGAAAGGAAAATTAAACATAATCCTGTTCTTAGTACCCCTGATATGGTCATTGCCACAGGCGGTGGTTTTCCACTGGATGAAGGGAACCGGGAATGGATGCAATCTACAGGAGTAGTCATCTGGCTGCAGGCTGAACCCCGGACGATCCTGCATCGTGTTCAAACGAGTAACAACAGACCCCTGCTGCCCCGGCCTCTCCGCCTTGATCACATTCAGGAAATTCTTGAGAAACGGACTTTTGTTTATAAACAAGCAGATTATTATATTCAAACCGACGGAAAAAGCATCGGAGACATTGTCCGTGAAATCCTTGAAAAAGTAGAAAAAAACAATGCATAAAATACGAGTAGATCTTCACGAACGCAGTTACCCCATCTATGTAAAGAACGAAAGTCTTCCCACGGTGGGAAGCATTTTGAAACAATTGAATATCAATCCCCAGGTAGTGCTGGTATCCAGTCAGAATGTCTCAGCCCTTTATAAGGATGTTGTGGAAATATCACTGAAAAAAGAGGGGTTTCAGGTTCAGTATATTCTCATGCCCAGCGGAGAAACCAACAAGAACCTGAAAACAGTACAGTATCTGTATGATACCATGCTGGATTTAAAGATGGACCGGGGATCCACCATCATCGCCCTCGGAGGCGGCGTAGTGGGGGATACCGCCGGTTTTCTGGCCGCTACCATGTACCGGGGCATGAATCTGGTACAGATTCCCACAACCCTTTTGGCCCAGGTGGATTCTTCCATTGGCGGGAAAGTGGGCATCAACCATACCCGGGGAAAAAACCTGATCGGTGCCATCTATCAGCCGAAAATCGTGATCGTCGATCCGACGGTCCTTAAAACCCTGGAATTCCGCCAACGGGTTTCCGGCTTTGGAGAAGTCATTAAATACGGATTTATCCGGGATCGCATTTTTACGCAATTCCTTCTGGAAAATTTTTACGACATTCTGACCCTGAAAAATCTGGACCATGTGAATGCTGCCATTATCCGGGCCATTGAGATCAAATCCTTCATTGTTTCGGCCGATGAACATGAAAGCAATTTGCGGATGGTGTTGAATTTTGGTCATACCATCGGCCATGCAGTGGAACATACGGCAGGTTACGGAACCTACACCCACGGCGAGGCAGTTATTATCGGTATGTGCGCCGCCCTAAAACTTAGTACCGACATGGGACTTCTTCCCGGGGAAATCTCTCAGCAATATATTCAGCACCTACGACGGATTCCCATTCCCGGAACCCTGAAAAAATACGACACTGACCGGATGTACGAAGCCATGACACACGACAAAAAGGTACGGAACGGTAAAATCCAGTTTGTCCTTCTACAAAAAATCGGTGACTCTGTGATCCGGGATGATGTCCCCAAATCTATGATTTATGAAACCCTTGAATGGGTAAAGGACCTTCAGTTTGTCAGCAATATCTGAAAAAAAACTTAAAATCCTTGTCCTTCATGGCCCCAATCTGAATCTCCTGGGGCACCGGGACCCCAGGCACTATGGCCGTTTGACGTTGGACAAGCTGAACACGCTCATCCGAAAAAAAGCCCGGGAACTGGATGTGGATGTGAAATTTTATCAGACCAACCACGAAGGGGAACTGGTAACCCTGTTGCAACGGCAGCGGAAGTATGTGGATGGCATCCTGATAAATCCGGCTGCTTATACCCATACCAGCATTGCCATCCGGGATGCCATTGAGCTGATAAAAATCCCAGTGGTGGAAATCCATTTGTCTGATATTCAATCACGTGAATCCTTTCGCCGCAAATCCATGATCCGGGATGTGTGCATGGCAACATTTACCGGAAAAAAAGAACAGAGTTACCTGGAAGGTCTGGAATTTCTCGTTGCCCGGCTGAAATCCCCGGGGTTGTAACTTTTTTTCTTTTAACCGCCCAAAAACAAACAAGATGTTTTAAAGGTTAAAAGAAAAATCAGGAGACATAAAATGAAAAAAAGCTGGTTTGTGATTCCTATGCTGGCCCTGGCCATAATGCTGACGGGATGTAACAAGAACAAGGAAAACCTGAAAGACGCACCGGATTTCACACTCCGTAACGGATATGGGGAAACCTTTACTTTGTCTGATCAAAAAGGGAAAATGGTTATTTTAAACTTCTGGGCAACCTGGTGCCCGCCCTGTCAACGGGAAATTCCAGATTTTATCGATTTATACGATGAATATAAAGAAGACGGTCTTATGATCGTCGGTGTTTCGGTTGATCAGGCCGGCTGGGATGCTGTGGATAAATATATTCAGAACATGGGAATTCAATATCCTATTGTGATGTTTACACCGGAAGTGATTCAGAATTACGACAATTTTCAAAGCATTCCCACTACCTTTATCATCGACAAAAAGGGTCGGATAGTGAATAAAATAACCGGCTATCGTCCCAGGTCTTTCTGGGAGGAAGAAATCAAAAAAATCCTGTAACCCTGTGATAAGGAAACATGGACAAAGATCCGAATGATCTTAAAATTTCTGCCTCATTGGTTTGGAGTCCGATCGGATTCTATCAGCAGATCTTTTTATGGCTCTTTGCAGCTGCCGTTCCGGCCATTGTCTGGCTTTTCTATTCCATAAATCCTTTGAAATACCAGTCTTTATACCAGTGGTTATCCCGTGTAGGTGAATTATTTACTCTGGAAAATCTGATCCCGGATCTGGTCCGAGGCCTTTTGGCAGGAGCCCTTCTTTCCTTCCTTTTTCTTTTGCTGGAATGGCTTATCAGTCGCATCAAGGGCGAATCCCCGGCTGAGCACCTGTCCCGGCAGGATGAGCTCATCCCCCAAACCCCCGTCCAACGTCGCTGGGCTTTTGCCATTAACCTGAGCGCCTCCATGGTGGAAGAGATTCTGTTTCGTGGATACCTTTTAATGGCCCTGATCCCCCTGTGGAATCACTGGCTTTGGGCAGCACTGCTCCTGTCTGCTATTTTTGCCTTTGTCCACACAAATATCCAGCAGATGAGCGCCACCGTTTGGATCTTCATCACCAGTCTCATCCTCTCATATTTTACTGTCACCCGGCAGAGTCTTATCATGCCATGGGGAATTCATCTGAGTGTAAACCTGGTAAATCTCTTCGTTTTTCCCAAAGCTGCAAAGGTCTTTTTCCATGAGCATTAGTCCTATACAACGGGTTTCGGCAATCCTGATCCTTATTGCTGTTATTATCTGGTTTTTCAATACAACCCTGATCCGGAACCTGCCTGAAGAACCTCTTATTCTGTCCGGAGAATGGATCATTCCGTCACAGGATCCTGAAGCAGATGCTTATTTTTTTGAGGAAGTGCTTCGCATGAAAAAGGTTGGACCCGTGATCACAAAAGGTAAGACCTCTTATGTTTTCGATAAGGGATTTGTCATAAGGGATGGAATCGCCGGCACAGACACCCTTGTTATGCATGTGAGTGATATAGACCGGACCTGGGATGAAATTCTGGCTTCCCCGGCCCGGATCGTAGCAGCACCGGAAGAGAGATCCGGGGAAGGTAAAAAAGCCCTGTTTATCCTCCCCGGCGGCCAAATCACAGCCCTGGTGGAACGATGAAAAAAAATTTTTACATCATGATATTCCTAATCATAGTCCTTTTCTTGCTTCCGGCCAAACTTTTTCCCCAGCGTATCTATGCCTTTGAGCAATTTCTGCAAAATGTACGGATAAAACGGGAAAAGGACCTTCAATCCCTGGGTTGTTATAAGTTTACTTTTCTTCGGGAACAGATCATTCGTGAAGACACCCTGAGCACCCTCCTGACCTTTAGGGGACAAGAATACCATAATAAAAATCAGCCTATTGTCCGGATGTATGAAACACTCCTCATCAATGGGTCGCCGGTTGATACGTTACTAAAAGCGGACACACTTCTATCACGGGAAAACATACCAGACTTCTACGATGAAAATTTTTATCGTTACTACATGATCCGGGATTTGGGAAAAGCCTCTTTGAACAACACGGACATGCGCCTTTTGGAATTTATTCCCCGCGGTGAAACTTCCGGACTCATGAAGGGCATGGCCTGGATAGATCCCAAAACATACGGAATTATAAAAATGGCTCTTGAGCCCCATCCTCTCCCGGAAGGCCTTACCAAAATGGAGATTGAAATCTTCAACACCTACGATGAAAAGGGACGGATCATCCGCTTTGGGATGCAATCCCTAAGCCATATCATCACTGTTGATAAGCAGATGGAAATCCGGATAAGGGAACGCTACAGTCAATATGAAAACTACCCTGATTCATTATGCGATTCATTAAATACACATTACTCATTACAGCCGTAATAGCACCCCTGGCAGCATCAGAGATTAACCGAACCGAATTGGTGATTGAGGATCATCATTTTTATTTTTACTATAATATTTCCAATATTGGTCTGGGTTATCAGAATACACCCCGTTTTGCCGAACTCATGCAGATGGAGATCAGAGGCTATCCCAAAACACTGGCAGGGCCTCTGGCTTACTGTATCGATCCGGAATTGTATGATTTAGGTGTCTACAATTACTGGAATTTCTGGAATATATACGCCAATTCAAAACGCCCCTATCATGTGCGTCTTTTTT
>LGGY01000195.1 GCA_001509335.1 Fidelibacterota bacterium 46_43 | reverse complement strand
TTTGCCTGTTCAAATTCATCAGGGTTCATGTAAGAAGTGTGTCGGTCACCAAGAGCACCAAGCATGCCCTCAATCGCGCCGCGCATTAATGCCAGGTCATCGACTGGTTGATCCACGTATTCTTCATGAACAATTTCCCAAGTTTCCCAGAAGGGTGCAAACAATTTCTGGTATTCTTCAGGGGTTGATCCTGAGGGATCAATGTATGGGCATTCGGGGCATCGTAAAATTTCTTCTGTGCTCTCCTGACCTGGTGGCAGTGTGATACTTGTTTCTCGACAGGGTGGGCATTGAATCGGCTCAGAAACAATCGCCGCAGGATTTAAGAGTCTTTGAGCAAAATAGCCCGCGCCAACACCGGCTGAGAATATTCCGACAATTAGGATGATTCCTACACCAACCAATAAACAGGATTTCAAACCTTTATTTTCCATATTTGCTCCTAACTTTCAGGTTCTGGTCATAAGCTCAAGTTTAAGTGTACCGTGATGAGGATGGATTCACCTGAGATTATGTGTTGTTTTTCTGCAATTTTATGAAGGTTACCACAAAATTATTAACAAATGATAGATTTGCAACAGGTTTTTGGGGGTATTAATTCCAGGCAAAGCACTTATCAATTCAAGTTCAGCGCTTCTATCAATATGTTTGATATTGCCGTGGTACCGGTGACGAGGCTGCTTTCATCTATGTCAAAATCAGGTGTGTGTAATATGGCGAATTTTTTCTCTTCCGGGTTTCCTGCGCCAAGCCAAAACATTGCTCCGGGAATTTCTTTCGTGTAGTATGCGAAATCTTCACAGTTGAAGGGAAAAGCAGCCTTCAGATGAATCAGGTGGCTTTCTCCTAAAGAATCTTTGAGTGCTGGCAAAACGGATTGGACCAGTTGGGCATCATTCTGCATATCCATCATTGATCCCACAGGTTCGATGTGATAATTTGTTTGTGCAAGTTTGCAAATTCTGCTCAATGCTGCTCGAATTCGCCCCAGGGCAGCGCGCCGCAAGTGAGGCGTAGCAGCTTTCACACCAATGCCAAACTGCCCATACCAGGCTTCCGGGTTTTCGTCCGACAGGGAAGCATCATAAACGATAAAATCTTGAAGGGTTTTGGGAGGTGATTTAAGGAGCTGCCAAAAGTCCTGCATTTCCTGCCAGGTTTCCGGCAGCTGCCATTGATTAAAGTGTTGGATTGCCCTGCAGCAGCGTTTTGCGACAGCATCCAGGTCAGGGTATGAAAGTGACGCGTCTTCTTTGGGTGAAATGCTTGCCAGGTAGTGGTCAAACCCGGCGAGGAATAAGCCATCCGTCCATGCGATGTTACCGGCAGGGAGCGGTGCGACATGTAAGCCAAAAATGGCTTTCGGAACTGGCCTCGTTAAAACACCTGCATGGATCATACGCAAGGCGCCTGTGATTTGTTCCTCCTCTGGCTGGAAGATAAAGCGAAGATTTCCGGGGATTTCGTTTGAGAGTTTGGTCATTATTGCTGCTGTAGCCACGCCGATGGCACTGTGGGCATCATGACCACAGGCATGCATTATGCCGGGAAATTTTGAGCGGTATGGGACTTTGTTGACTTCAGCGATTGGCAGGGCGTCCATATCCACCCTGAAGGCTGCCATGGGCTTACTGGGGTCGGTGACCAGATCAGCAAACAAACCATGTCCACCGATATTTCGATGCACCTCAAGCCCTAATTTATCCAATGCATTTGCGAGGTATGCAGCTGTCCAGGATTCGTCCCCAGATAATTCCGGGTGAGTGTGAAGATCACGTCGGATTTGACGCATGAAGGCAAAAGCATCCCTTGATTCTGCTTTGATGCGCGCTGCCAGCGCTTGATTGATGTGCATGCAGTTAAATCAAGACCTGAAAAATGGGTTGAAGTGCCTGGATATCCGATCGGCGTTCAATAGATTTCGGGCACAAAATTTTGTTTTTCATATGGCGGACGAACGTAACCCGGGTTTTCCTGGCGTGCTGGCAGTTCCACTTTTTGTGGGGTGAGATCGTTGTATGGTATTTTGCTCAATAAGTGTGAGATACAGTTCAACCGTGCCCTTTTCTTGTCATCCGCATTGACGACGTACCAGGGCGCCTGGCTAATGTCGGTGTACTGCATCATGACATCCTTGGCTTTGGAATATTCAACCCATCGGCTGCGAGCTTCTACGTCCATGGGGCTCAATTTCCATCGTTTGGTTCGATCTTTCAAACGGGCAGTAAATCGTTTTTCCTGTTCCGCATCACTGACTGAGAACCAGTATTTGATGAGGATAATGCCAGATCGTACCAGCATGCGTTCAAATTCTGGACAGCTGCGGATGAATTCCCAATATTCATCATCCGTGCAGAATCCCATCACGCGTTCTACACCTGCACGGTTGTACCAGCTCCGGTCGAAGAGCACGATTTCGCCTGAGGCTGGCAGGTGGGCAACATAGCGTTGAAAATACCACTGCGTTTTTTCTCGTTCGGTTGGCACGCCCAGGGCAACCACCCGCGCATAACGGGGGTTAAGAACCTGGGTGATGCGTTTGATCACACCCCCCTTGCCTGCTGCATCCCGTCCTTCAAAAACAACCACCACCTTCAAGCCCTTATGCTTGACCCATTCCTGGAGCTTAACAAGTTCAACCTGAAGGCGGCTTAATTCCTGTTCGTAAAATTTCTTCTTCAGTTTCTTCTTGCTCGGGCGATTTTCCTCGGGCTGTTCTTCTGGTACTGATGTATTTTGTTCTTCATCAGTGGTTTCTATCACTGCTTCTTGAGGTTGATCATCCGACTTCATTTTTTCTGCTTGAGTATCCCCATTGATGCCCATCGTGATCCTCCATTTCATCTCCTGGTGATAACTTTATTTTACATGAAAATTTAACTTTAGCGGGAATAATTTGATAGGGGAAGGGACATTTTTGCAGGGTGAAGAAAAATTGAGGAAAGGTTGTATCTTCTTTTGGAGATTAAATCTATTTACTAAAAAAATGTATCTACCGGCGTTTGGGTTTGAACAATATTATCTCCCTTAGAACCCCGGGATTGTTATGACCCTTTTTCTAGAGGTATATAAAGTCGGGTAATTAATACGTTAAGTAAAAACACTGGCAGGATGTGTTAATTTTGCGATTGCGGTAAATTATTGAGGTCCTGCAGCGTTTTTCGCCAGGACATTAACATATCAAACAGCGGCTCGGAGCCCACGATAGGCAGCGCGCTGTCGTCAAATTGGCTGGGATACATCAAAAAAGGAAAACTTTGGGGTCCGCCCACGCCACCGTGATGACCGATCTGATTTTCAAACCCGGTCAACTTGCCGGTATGGGGATCATATTGGGTGTTGACGATGATATCCGGGCAGTTGCTAAAGCTGCATTCTCGCCGCAAAAGGCCAGGTACATTTGGCGAATAATCCGCCAAGGGATTGATACCTTCGAAGGTGTCGCTGGCAAGGAAATACAGGCCATCTTTGCCCATAACGACATCTCCCCACGAGATACTGTTGACAACGAGGAAGCCAATCCCGGGGTGGTTGATTAATTCAACGATGAGATTGGGATAATAATTTTGGATCACTTCCAGGGTTAGCCGCTGTTCTGATTCGGTGAAGTAGATCAGCCCAGTGCAGCCGGAACCAAACACCACCAGGGGGGCATCTATGATTGATATCGGGCTCTGATCGACGGTGTCAGATTTCTTCTTAGATAAGCCCTTTTGCATACTCTCATGGGTGATTCGGGAGATGAAATGATGCAAAACCTGGTTTGTGCGCGGTTTACTGCGCAAGGTGTCCTGCAAGAAGGCATCGAATTTATCCAGCAATTCATTGTCATCGAATGCGTAAAAGACCTTCTTCTTTTCATCAATAGCACGGTTGACCAAATCTTTCAACGTGATGCCATGCGCTTTTTTGAATGGACCCCCGTGGCTCTGCCCATGGTCGGAAAGCAGCACAATTTCATAGGGGCGAGGAGCGAGCCTGGCAGCGCGTTCAAGCCGATTGATGAAACGGTCAATCTCTTCCAGAGTTTGAAATGCCTCCGTAGATTCGACACCGGTATAGTGACTGACGTTATCATAACCTGTCAGTGAAGCATAGATGGCAGGCAGGCCGCGTAAGATATCACCAATGACCACATAGGTGGTCAGGGCGTGAAAGATCTGACAATCGGCTGCCCGGACGAAAGCATACAAGAAATTCCTTTCATTGATCGCATCTTTATCACGGCGCAGGCGCTGGTAGAGTGATTGTGCCCACTCTCTGAAAACACTGAAAATAAATTGTGTCAGCATGCGAAAGATGATCATGGGGTTAAGGATATAGAAGTACAATCCAGGCGCAGTTTCATGCTCCCGATCCAGTATTTTGCTGATCGTAAAAAGGGTTTCCTTGGCATCCCCTGAGAACACGTTGGCGCGTGATGCGCCGCCTTGAGATAGCAAGCCCCTGCCATTAGTTCTTTCCTTCTCAATTTCGGCGGCATCCCAAAAGCTGCTCGACCGGAAGGTCTTTTGTTTTTTTCGGTCCCACCAGCGGTAGGCGGGGATGTTCTCATTATTACCCAGCAGAATGCCGGCCTGGATTGTCCCGGTTTGCGAAGAAAAATCTGTCTCCCAGGCGGTGAGATGGTGTGAGCCCTGCTCAAGCCAGCTATTCAAGGTGGGCATACGGCCGTTTTCAATGGCTTTTTGAAGAACATCTTCACTGACTCCATCCAGTTCGACGAACAAAATTCCTGGGACATCGGTCGTTTTCGGTTGACCTCTTTTTGAGATCACCCTTCTGGAAATGAACCGATCGAAGGCTTGATCGATATCTAAGGCCATGTAGCTTTCTACCACCACGGTCACCGCTGTGAGGGTGAAGACGATCCATAACCCGGCTTGGAAGTCAACAATTAAAATGCCTGGAATCTGGTTGCCCAGATAGGTGAGCACACTGACGGTGATGACTGTTGAGATCGTCGGAAACAACCAGCCTGGCAGATGTGAGAAAAACAGGATGAACAGCTGCCAGTACAAAGATTGTGAGAGTAAAAAGATGATGGCAATCCCGATAGCTGAGAGAATGGATTCGATTACCAAACCTGGGAGCAACAATCCCAATAACACCATCGTTATACTCTGGATGAAGATAATAATTAGGGTTTGTCGGATCGGCTGTCTGTACTTCATTATTGTTTTTTTGTTAATCCGAAAATCTATCGGGGATATATATGATGCTCATCGTAATTTTGCCACGAAACAATAAAGGACCTATTTGGACTGTGAGTGGAGATTAAATCAGACTAATCAGTGTCTCACCACCAAAGGCGATGAAAAACGCGCTCAATAAAGCCATGGTGAGGGTCGTTGGCAGGTAAAGCTTCATCGGAACCTGGTATGCACCAGCTACGTAACTTAATCCCCTCACGCCGCCGGGAATTAAACGGCCGAACAAGAGGATATATGGGGAATCAATGGGCAGTTTCCCCAGATTAAAGGGCAGGTTTTTCTTTTTTTCCTCGAAATTAAGAATATCGCCTAAGGTTTGGCCAACTTTGTACCCGACCAGGGCCGAAAGCGTATTTCCCAGCGTGGCAAAAAGGGCGGCTTGGAACGGGCCAATTAAAAGCGCTAAAAACAATGTAATGGCTGACGATGGGATGAAGGTCAGACCCAATA
>LGGY01000041.1 GCA_001509335.1 Fidelibacterota bacterium 46_43 | reverse complement strand
CACATAGTTTTCATACAGCCCGACTTCCTGTCGAAAATTTTTCTCTAAATCTGCAACCAGTTCCCGGCTTTCTTCATTTCTGGATGAACCGATAATCTGTACGATGTCCAGGGTTTCTCCCGGTTTGAGATTTTTTGTATAAACCTGGCGCACAGAAGGGGGAAGAGGTGGATTGGAGAGAGTGCTTTCTATCGGTCTGTCTCCACCGTTAGCGACAAAAACCACGGCATGACCTGCATCATCCTCCTGAAAATGGAAATAGGCCGTGCTTTCTTCAAGGATGCTTGCAGCCCGGTTAATTGGTTGGAAAGTGTGACAGGTCCGGATGGCTGTGTTAAAATGGGTACTGAATTCAAATTTTTCTGTTTTATCTGATGTGTTCATAATCTGAATCGTCAGGATCATGGCCGGTTTGTTCTGACAAAAGCGATAATCTGCTTTCAGGTGAAAATTCTCCTTTTCCTGAATAAAAGAAACTGAAGCCGGTGTGAGTTCAAAAGGTGCCGGTTCTTTCCCAATGATCTGTAATGGCCTGTCTCCGATTTTCAGGGTCCAGTCTGCCACATACGACGTATCCCGGGTCCAGTAATCCCGGCTGTGATCGATACTGTTGGCCACGGGATAATAGAAGCTGACGCGTTGGGGGATCATGGCACTGTGATGGAAAGAGACTCCCACAAAGGGGCTGCCCACCTCAATTTTGGCATCTCCGGTGAAGCTGACCGGAAGTTTGGATGAATCAATTTCTTGCGGGAGAGAACAAGAGGTTAAGGTTAAGATTGAGGTTAAGGTTAAACCCCGTGAAAGATGTGATACTTTTTTCACGGAAGATTTTTGGATTTGCCGGATGAATTTTCGACAGAGAAAAAGGGGATTTTTCATATTTAGTGCTTTATTCTTATTTCAATTTCACACATTTTTTCACCAGTGTCAGCTCATCTGTCTGTAAGCGATAAACATAAATGCCGGAGCTGATATTAGGGGAATTCCATACATGGGAATAGGAACCTGCAGCTTTGTATTCATCCACAAGTGTTTCAATCAACCGGCCGTTGATATTAAAAATCTGCAGTTTTACATGGCCTCCCCGGGGGATATCAAATTGAAGGGTAGTGGTGGGATTAAAGGGGTTGGGATAATTCTGGGCCAGGTGGACATGATTCGGCAATTCTTTGCTAGTATCATGAATCCTGCTGCTTACGGCATAGAGTTCTGTGATTTCTTTCAGGGATAGGGCATAATCATAGATGGCGATATCATCCAGAATGCCTTTAAAATTATATTCAGTGACATTGGGTAATACCTGTCCGATCATCAGGTCGATGGAGGTGGTTAATAGAGTACCCGTGAAAGAAGAATGAGCATCCAGATTCCCGTTGATGAATAATTCAAAATTTTGTCCGTCGTATAATCCGACAACATGGTACCATGTACTTGTAGAAACCTTTATCTGTGAGTCCAGATCTTTCACACCGTCCGTTGTTTTCACGGTCCACCGGATCCTTTTATCGGGGATGATGGAGATTTTCCAGCGATTTTCCCAGTTTCCATGTGAAATCGGATAAGATTCCCGGGAGCTGTAAAGTTCGGAAGCATTCATCCAGAAACTGACAGTTATGGCATCTGTGAAATTCAGGCTGCTGCTGTTGGGTACCCGGATATGATGACTGGTGCCGTTAAAGGAATAGGCGCAGTTGGCATTAGAAAAACGATTTGCCGTCAAAACGGCGCCGTATACGGTACCATGGTTATTCATTCCGCTGTAATCCTGTGCGTTGCCGCTGAAGGGATACCAGGCTACCGGATCCCCGGTCTGTGCGACGGATGAATCCCGGACGGCGATTCCGATACTGTCTGTATCGTATCCTCCTCGGGCATCATCGACAGTGCAGAGTACAAAATAATATCCCGCCGAATCAGGGGCGACCCATGTAACTATCGAATCGCTTCCTGTTAGGGTTCCAAAAGCAGCTGCCCATTCAAAATTCAAAAGATCGGAATCGGGATCGGATGCCACACACTTGATATATGTGGTATCCTGTTTATCAATTTTTCGCGCAGAGGCCACCATTTCCTTAATCACCGGCTCATGGTTCAATGCCTCGATGACAGATAATGTCAGGCTGTCCCGGACCGGTTCGGCGATCCCGTCACTGACGGTGCAGTAAAGGGTTATCACCGTATCCACAGACGGAGCGGTCCAGGTGATAGATGGTGAATTACCATCCAGCGTATCATTTCCAGTCGACCACAGATAAGTGAGGGCATCCAGATCCCGGTCTGTCGCCGTACAGTAGACGGTAATGGGCTGGTTGAAAAGGATTGTTTCAGAGTCTGTTGCCAGGGCTTTGATTCTTGGCTGGTGATTGCTCACAGGCTGGCCGCTGCTGTAATCGGCCGCGATACCATTCACCCGCATCGTTTCTTCATCGTATGTGATACTTCCTCCGGTAGGTATCAAGACGGCCAGAATCACTCCGTCTGCAGGAATAGTTATGAATGTTTCTCCACTGATGGCAGTTTTGAGGATTTGATTCGTGACGGCATCATAGAGATCCACACCTGTTGAACCGGCATTTAGTGTTACCGTTTTCTCTTCGTCATACGGATTATAGTATAAATAGGAAGGATAGAAATCTTTTTGGAAATAGTCTGTTTTACATAGATCAAGCTGTAAGATACCCGGTATTTCGGTTGTATCGATCATACTGCCTAAAATCCCCACATGGGATGAGCCATAGAGGGCGAAATTGGTCGCCCCCCAGCCGCCGGAAATGGCATCGCCGGTAGCAAAGGGACTGACTCCGGAGCCGATGGCAAATTCCCGCATGGATTCATGGGCGATACAGGCGGTGGTGTCGTATTCATACGCCCAGGCTTCGCCATCCTGGTGATCAGCCGGGAGGTAATTGGCGTAAAAAAGCCGGGAAGCATTGGCCAGATTCAATACCCATTTGCCGATAGCCCGGGCATAGCGGTCATCATACCGGACCATCGGTACCAGAGCTCCGGCCATTTCAAAGCCGTTCATGGCAAAGGCATATCCGTCGTAAAGGGCTTCACCTACCAGGCCGTAACAGTCATATCCACCCCAATTTCCCAAGGTTACTCCCCACTGCCGGGCATTCCCCTCGGGATCAAAACACCAGTTGAGTATTTTATCCACATTGTAGGTAGTGCCCAATTCTGCATTCATCCGGGCGGCGATATAGACTCCATAAGGGAGCTGTAATTCGTACGCTGCATTTGTGGAAAAACCACTCAGGAATTCCATGGCCCATTCGGCACCCATCCGGTATCGCGGATTTCCGGTTTGTACATAGGCATTGTATAAAATCCATGCAATGGATCCGGCGGATTCCGGTTCGGTGACGCCTTCTGTGTGGGGTGTCATGGTGGATAAATACCATCCCCGGTAATTCATAGATGCCCGGTTCCAGGGGGTGGCACTGCCGCCCATGACTTCCACTGCCTTTAACCATTGGTCGGCTACCGATGTAAATTGAAAATCAAAATCCCCGGTACCTGGATAGAGATCGTACAATTGATAAAAAAAGACATTCGGCATCATGGTATACCACCAGTCATCTCCGCTCTCACTGGTGGGATTATTCAGATAAACATTTTCTTCAGGTCTGCGGTTAAACCATTCCTCGCAACCCAAGACCCAGTTGTGTCCGTTTTGACTGCTTTTATCAATGCCAATCAGCGTGGCACCGATGACTGCCGGTAACACATTGATAGCTTCTGCGTTCCCAGGGTAAGGGGTTCCCACTACGGTATGGAGCCCAAAGCTGTTGTGATTGGGATAGTTGACGGTATGGGTATTAATCCAAACCAATGGAAGATACTGGCCTGTCCGATTCAGATCAAAGACAAGATTGTCGTAATCAGCAGTCACCTGTTTCCAGTTCCTCATCAGATAGGGCTGGGGAAGATTCGGCATTTGTTCCACACGGGGAATGGGAATCTGGTCTGCAAAGGAAATAGAAAAACCAATGATCAGACAAATAAGGAATTTTGCAGACGCCCTGTACTCTTGGTGTTTATTCATGTATGTTCCTGTGGTGCATGTTTACAATGGTATCGCCTAAAAATTCAGCCGGATTGTAAAACGGTTGACATGCTGCAAGCGGCCGAAATCGGCGTAGGCATAATCCACCATAATATTGGATTGTCCGAACATCTGATAGCGGAGACCCATTCCCAGGGTCAAACCTTCTTCCGTATCCCTTTGTCCAATGGCTTTATATCCGGCCCGGAGGTAAAGCATATTCAGCAGCAATAACTCACAGCCTGCATTAATGCTTTCCGTATTGTTGATAGGATGGAATGCATCGACAGCGATCGTCAGGCGGGCCTGTTGTTTGTTTATCACATCGTATGCCAGTCCGAATTGCATGTTTAACGGAAGGGGCCAGTCATCGGTCATCAGTTTCCCCATGATCCGGTCGTTATTCCCGTCAATGGATTCATCGGCATCGTAATAGATGATCAGATCACTTCCGTCCATTTGAAGGGACGGGCCGAAATTGGTAATGGCTGCCCCGATACGCAGGCTGCCGAATCCGGTGTGATACAGGGTTCCGATATCAACGGCGACGGTTGAGGTGTTTTCATGCCAGATACGTTCAGAGATATACTTTCCGGTAAACCCCATGGAAAAACGGTCTGTGATTCCAAAGGAATATGAGAGTCCTATGGCATAGCTCGTGGCATCATATTCTTCACCGGTCCCGTTAGGAAAATCCACGGTTCGGACTTTCATGTGGGGGACCGTCATGGCATTGAGGGAAAAACCGGCGGTTCCAAAGCGCTGAAAGGGAAGAGTAACCCCCATGTAATTAAATGATATATCTGCAAGCCATTCAATTCTTTCAAAGACAGCCTCTCCCTGATCCATACGGCACAAGCCGGCAGGATTCCAGTACAGGGCTGATACATCATTGGATATAGCTACAAAAGCTCCTCCCATACCAATAGCCCGGGATCCCACTCCAACTTCCAGAAAAGGTGCCGCGGTTGTTCCCACATTGGTCATCCTGCCCGATTCACTATATCCAAGGGATGTCCCAAGCAGCAGAATGACTCCCGTTTGGATAAGGCGTTTTTTTATCTGAGCGCTTTTCATAAAAAACTCCTGTTCACTAATATGATGTGGAGACCCCCACAAAATCTATTTTCCGCGTGAATCCCTCGTCTGAGGTGTTGATACTTAAAAGAAGATCCTCATCAATCTCAATGGATGCATCCGTCCTCAATGTTGTCAGATAGTCTTCAAGCCAGGCTTCCTTTTCTTCATCGCTTGTGATGCTATCTTTGACAGAGTGGTAGAGTTTCCGGATCATTTTTTCAGCCAGTAAATATTCCCTGCGGGTTTGAACTTCTTCCCGGACAGAGGGGAACTGATCCAATTTTTCCCGGAGACCCATTTCTGAAAGGATATAATCCCGGACATAAACCGCAGCAGCATTTTTCAGACTTTCCCGGAGACCGGCTTCCGATGTGTATGTAACCGGCTGTGGATTGACCCGGTAATTCATGATCAGGTCACCTACGGTCATTTCTCCATCGCGAAAGGTGGCAATGACCCTGGATGCCAGGCGGCGGTCTGTATCTTCCAGTGTGTTCACTTCCTGGTCGGGAAGATATTGCAGTTTCTCCGGTTCCT
>LGGY01000040.1 GCA_001509335.1 Fidelibacterota bacterium 46_43 | reverse complement strand
TCGCTCAACACCCGGAAGCCATGGGCAAATCCTTCAGGAATAAAGAGGGACTCACCCTTTTCCGCCGTCAATTCAAACAGCAGATACTTTTTGAATGTGTGTGAATGGGGACGGAGATCGACGGCGCAATCCAGAATCGCACCGGAAAGAACCCGCACCAGTTTTGCCTGCTGAAACGGTTTGGCCTGGTAATGGAGTCCGCGGATTGTATCTTTCACCGAGGCGGACTGGTTATCCTGGACAAAGGTTTCGTGAATGCCTCCTTCGGTAAAATCCCGAAGATTCCAGGATTCGTAAAAATATCCCCGGTCATCGGCAAAGATTCGGGGTTTGCATACAATCACACCGGGAAGAGCTGTTTTTTCAAATGTAAAGGGCATACAACAATTCCTTACCGGATATGGGCTCGGCCCACAGAGCCGTAAATAAAGCCCCTTTTCCGCATATCCGCCGGCTCATAGACATTCCGGGTATCGAGAAAGACGGGGGATTTCAACAATTTTTTAATTTCATCCAGATCCAGACCGCGGAATTCATTCCATTCCGTCATGAGAATCACGGCATCAGCACCTTTACAGGCATCGTAGGCACTATTCTTATAATCCAGATCGGGAAAATCCCGTTTAAAATCCTTTGTGGCTACCGGGTCATAACACTGCACACGGGCGCCCTCTTTTTCCAGAAGAGGAATCACTACCTTGGAGGGGGAAAAACGGGTGTCGTCGGTGTTGGGTTTGAAGGAGAGTCCCAAAATGGCTATCACTTTTCCTTTCAGATCCGGCATAAGTCCTTTCAAACGGTCCACCACCAGGACTTTCTGGTATTCATTGGCTTCAACGACGGACTCAACAACCCGGGTCCGGATGCCGGCTTCCCTGAAAATTTCTACCAGAGCCATGGTATCTTTGGGAAAACAGCTTCCACCATAGCCTGGGCCGGGATGGAGAAATTTGGGACTGATCCGGCCATCCTGTCCCATGGCTTCCGCCACCACATGCACATCGGCTCCAACCTTGTCGCATAAGTTGGCCATTTCATTGATAAATGTAATTTTTGTGGCAAGAAATGCATTGGAGGCATATTTGATCAATTCAGCCGATTCGATATTGGTTTCTACATAGGGGGTTTTCCGCAAATAGAGAGCCTTGTATACATCCTTCATAATTTCCGTGGCTTTGGGATTGCTGCTTCCGATCACCACCCGGTCCGGATGGAGAAAATCGCCGACGGCAGATCCCTCCCGGAGAAATTCAGGATTGGAAACCACATCAAAAGAAGCGTCCTGACCTGCCAGTTCACGAATCAGTTCATACACCTTCCGCCCTGTACCTACGGGAACTGTAGATTTATTCACAAAGACTTTATAGCCATCGAGATTTTTGGCAAAAACAGTGGCTACAGCCCATACAGCCCTCAGGTCCGCCTCACCGCCTTCTCCGGGAGGTGTTCCCACAGCGGAAAAAACCACTTCCGAATCCCGGATGGCTTTGTCGATATCCGTGGAAAAACGGAGTCTGCCTGCCTTCACATTCCGGTCTACCACCTCTTTTAAACCCGGTTCATAAATAGGAATTTTCCCTTTTTTCAGAAGTTCAATCTTTTCCTTATCAATATCCACGCAGACCACATGATTTCCAAAATCCGCCAGTCCCGTTCCCGATACGAGTCCCACATACCCCGTTCCAACTACACAGATTCGCTTCACTTCGACCTCCGCTTAATTCTCTTACAACTTTGAAATATAATGAGAAACATATTGAATTCAAAGACTCCTTGTTATTCCCATCCCGCCGTTTTCCGGATAATCCATTCCGATGTGAGCAGGATCAAAAGCAGAAGAATCCACAACAGATTCCTCCTGAAATCCACATGAATAACGTGACGGGTATATTCTTCGTCAAAGTCCAGAAATTGTTCCCCCTTGTCCCATTCTGACAAATGAAGGGCGTGTCCGTTTTGTTCATTGGCCCATTCCCGCAAAGTTTTCATATTGCAACCGGTTACCAGCCGTTCAGGATTCAGGGCACTCACCGGCAGCTTCAGGGAATCAGTTCCGGCTTTTTCTCCCTGAAAAAAAATATCCAATGTTGCCTGATAGTATCCGGGATCCAATCCGGGGAGAGAAACATAGGTCACGGGCTGATCAAGGGTCAGCAGGGATGAATTCCAAACCAGGGACCCGGTACTATCTGTCAGAATAATCCTTCCGGAAGCCATCCCCGGGGTTACATCCGGTCCTTTAATCACGGGAATTTCCGCCGATATGCCGGCATAGAGGGGATCCCGGGGCAATTCAAGCCAGGCCCACTCCTGTCGGGGAGCCATGAGAAAACGGGCAATATTGCCAATGAGCCGGTTCCAGGCGCCCACCCGTTCCGTGCCATATCCTGCCCAGGCCCATCGCCAGAAACCACATCCATTGAAAATGATATGACGGTTTTCAGCCTGATAAGCTAAAACCACGGCCTTTTTCTCCTCATCTTCAAGAATTGGAATTCCTTCCCCATCCGGAAAAGCTGTAACAGGAGGAAACCGCGACCAGATTTCCCGGTTCAGGGCGGGACGATCATGTAGGTGAGTCAGCATAAGCGGATTTGTCACACGAAAACCGGATACCTCCACTCTCTCTGCCTCCTCGCATCCCCGGACCTGTATCGTTGGAACGTGTGCATACTTTTCTGAGGATTCGCCGGGCCCTAACAACAACAGATCCGGTAATTCCTCCGGATGTTCTTTTTCCCAATATTCAGGGACCAGATCAAAACTTACATTTCTGGCGGAAGCCGGTTCAAATACGAGGGGATGGCTTTCAGACAGAGGTTGTTGATGGTCGAACAATTCGAATACACCTTCAACTGTTTCTTCGCCCTCATAGCTTATCCGGGCACGGATCCGGGCTGAATCTCCTGCCACGGCTGTGTGTGGTAGATCCCAGGACAACACGGTAAAACGTCCCAACGTCACCGTATCTCCCACCCCCACAAGCAACCAGGTGATTTCCCGGGGAAAGGTGATCTGTTTGGCGTCCAGCCCTTTTACATTCTGACCATCTGTTAAAAAAACAAGCTGATCCGGTGTGTGCTCAAGATTTTCAAGGGATGATGAGACCAGGGATTCAAAATCCGTAACAGGTGCATTAAAATCATCGTATCGCGGCCAGGATCTGAGTTTTTTTCCTGACTCACCCCCTCCAAAACGGACAATCCGTGTTTCTTTTTCCAGGCGTTGGGTCAGAGGATGCTGATAAAAATCCGCCAGGGATTCCCGGGTCCAGGCCGAATCCATACTGGCAGACAGGTCAAAAAGAACCAGAGTTTGGGGAGCTTGATTCCGCCAGCGGGTAAAATCCAGGCGCAGATCACAGATCATGGCTAAAAGAAGGAGCAGGGCCAGGGTCCGGATGGTTATAAAAACAATCCGGAGCTTTCGGGATTTCCGTGAACGGAACAGGGTAAAGAAAAGCCATAGGCAATAGAAGATCACCAGGAGGATGGATCCTGCCAGACTCCAGGCATTGAGTGTTAAAGACCCGTTATCCAGTATGGGAATGATCATAGATCTTAAGGTTAGGGACCGCTGGGACGTGCAACCCCGAGGTCCACCCTTTTTCATAGTAAAGAACACCTGCAGCGGCAATCATGGCTGCATTGTCCGTACAGTATTTCAACGGAGGATAATAAAGATGGACTCCCATCTTTGCTTCCAGTCCCTTCAGGCGTTTTCGCAGCAAACGGTTTGCGGCCACACCTCCGGCCAAAATCACATGCTTATGGCCGGTTTTCACAACAGCCCTGCGAACCTTTTCTTCCAAAACATCCACGACTGAAGCCTGAAAGCCGGCAGCGATATCTGCAATTTCCTGATCGGTAAAGGATTCTTTTGTTTTGGTGTAATTCAACACGGCAGTTTTCAATCCGCTAAAGCTGAAATCCAGGGAATCTTTATCCAGGAAAGGCCGGGGAAAAACCACGGCTTCGGGATCTCCCCTTTCTGACAGACGGTCAATTACCGGTCCGCCGGGATAGCCGATATTCAGCAGACGGGCAACTTTATCAAAAGATTCTCCTGCCGCATCATCCAGTGTCTGCCCCAGGATGGTAAAATCCCGGATTCCCCGGACATCAATGAGCATCGTATGGCCGCCGGAAACCAGCAAACTCAGCATGGGCGGTTTCAGTTCGGGAAATTCCAGAAAGGGGGCATAGAGGTGGGCTTCCACATGATTCACGGCAATCAGGGGTTTATCCAGGGCAATTGCCAGGCCTTTTGCAAAATTGAGCCCCACCAGCAAAGCCCCCATAAGTCCGGGACCGTATGTGACGGCAATGGCATCCACATCCGCCGGTATTAGCCCTTCCGCCCCGGCAAAGGCCTTATCCACCACACGGGAAATGGCTGTTTCGTGTTCACGGCTGGCCAGCTCAGGTACAACCCCCCCGTATTCCTGATGAATCAGCTGGGAATAAATGACATGGGAAAGGACATCAAAGCCCCGCAGTAAAGCGACGCTTGTTTCATCACAGGAGGTTTCAATCCCCAGAATCAGGGGCTTTTTATTTTCGGACAATCACCACCTCGACACGTGGCGGTTGTAAATCTTTCCAGTTTAAAACCCTTTCCGGAGTTTTCACCTCGGGTTGATAATAAATCTTGGAAGGAATCCATTTTTTGGCATAGTCGAAAATTACCTGAATGCTGTCACTGTTCAGGGACTGAATATATTCATTGCTCCCCACAATTGTCAGATCAACAGTGGAGGGGATAAAACGGACTGTCACATTTTCCGGAGCATTTTGTACCTGAACGGGTATCTTTGTAAAGGTTCTTTCGCCGATGCTTTCCACCTGAAAAGTGATTTTTACTGTCTTTTGACTCAGGCTGATGAATGACGGTTCAGGATTGATCAGTTCTACTTCAAGGGTGGTTTCTCGGTTAATATTTCCAGGCTTCAGGTGCCGGGTTTCAATGGCAGTAAGGGGTTGCAATTTGGATTTGGGGCCTGTGGCAATAACCGTCCCGGGTTCCATAACGGGTTTCCCGGATAAGAGATATCCCGGAGCCGGTTCCACAGAATAATTGAGTTTCACCGGGAGTTCCCGGCTGATTTTATCATCTATCAGAACGGTAAAGGTATCCGGGTAAACCACTTCCAAAAACTCCATGTCTCCCCGGGGGTAATCCACCCGGTTCGGATATTTCTGATAGTATTCATTCAGCGAAACATGATACCGTTCTTGAATATTGGCCACATCCAGGATCAACGAGGGTTCCTTGAAAATCTTTGCCGCCATTAAAGCCCGGCCCTTCCCCTTGAAGCGTACCACAGCCTTTGAGGGGATTTTGTTTTTCAGTGTTTTGTTTTCCCGGGGCTCATATACTTTAATGGGGATTTCCATATTCACGGTATATTCGTTGTTGTTCACAATCACAAACCAGACCAATACCGCCAAAAAAAAGGAAATGAGCCAGGTGAGGGTCTTTTTAACGTTCAGGCTTTTCATTGCAGGACAAAATTACATGATTCGCATTTTGTTTCCAACCATAACCGACAAATACAAAAAAGGCGGTACAAGACCGCCTTTTCTGATATATCATACATCGGGGAATTAAGCTTTTTCCCCTGCGTTTTCTTCATCGCCCTTTTCTTCAGCCGTTTCTTCGGCATCTTTCGCCCCGGTTTCAACAGCCTCTTCTTTCGGATCTTCAGTCTTATCCGCTGCCTCAGATGTTTCTTCGGCAGATGCTTCTTCTGTCTTCTCACTTGCTTTGACAGTTTTCTTCTTGTCTGCCTTGTCTTCAGCTTCTGCTGCCGGTTCCTCATCGGCTTCTTTTACTTCCAAGACCTTTTCAGTTGCTTTTTCATCCGTTTTTTTGTCTGCACTTTTCGGTCTTTTCTTTTTGGATTCCGCCTCTTGTTGGGCAGGCTTTTTCTTATCCTCTTTTTCTTCAGTCTGGAGTTTATTCAGAATATCTTCAGGAATTTCGATTTTCTGGGTGGCATTTTCCTGATTTGATATGACCTTGGCAATCTCTTTTTCTTCTTCGTTCATGATCAGATCATCACGGGACAGGATGACTTTCCGTTCATCACGGTCTATCTTTTCAACCCGGAGCTCAACTTCTTCACCGACTTTTACGGCTTTCGTGTAGTTTTTCCGGTCTTTCTTGCTCATATCACCCATGGGAATGAGTCCTTCCACATTCTCCTCAAGCTGTACAATCACACCTTTTTCCAGAATTTTCAGGACTTCCCCTTTGGCCATGGAACCGGGTTTGTATTTTTCCTCGATGACATCCCAGGGATTGGTTTCAAGCTGTTTGATACCCAGTGAGATTTTCCGGCTGTCTGTATTCACTTCCAGGATCACCACATCCACTTCCTGTCCTTTCTGAAGGACTTCCTTGGGATGGCGGATTTTACGGGTCCAGGAAAGGTCGGATACATGAACCAGCCCGTCAATGCCTTCCTCCAATTCCACAAAAGCACCGAACTGGGTCAGATTCCGGACAACGCCCTTCACCTGCATGCCTTCTGTATAGCGCTGCTCAATGGTTTCCCAGGGATCCGGCTGCAGCTGTTTGACACCCAGAGAGATTTTCCGCTCTTCCGAATCAATGGATAGGACTTTTGCTTCGATTTCATCATTCAGATTATAGAGTTCTGAGGGATGTTTGATGTGCTGAGTCCAGCTCAGTTCACTGATGTGGATGAGTCCTTCAACACCCTTTTCCAATTCTACAAAAATACCGTAATTAGTGATGGAAACGGCTCTTCCCTTCACAACGGAGCCTATGGGATAGCGTTGTTCAATCTCTTCCCACGGATGAGGTGTCAACTGCTTGAGACCCAAAGAAACACGCTGTTTCTCCGTATCATAATCAATCACCTTCACTGTAATGATATCATCCACTTTTACCATTTCGGAAGGATGATTGATACGTCCCCAGGACATGTCGGTAATGTGAAGCAATCCGTCCACACCTCCCAGGTCCACGAAAACACCGAAATCGGTAATGTTCTTGACGCGGCCTTTCAATACCTGATCCACCTGGATCTGGCTTAAAAGTTCTTCGCGTTGCTCTTTCAGGGTTTCTTCCTTGATTTCCTTGTGACTGATGACGATATTTTTCCGCGCTTCATTCAGCTTCACAATTTTGAAATCCATGGTTTTTCCGATATATGCATCAAAATCGGTAATGGGGCGAACATCGATCTGGGATCCGGGAAGAAAAGCTTCCACACCGTTCAGATCCACAACCATCCCGCCCTTAATCCGTTTGATAATCTTACCTTCAATGATGTCGTTATCGGCATATTTCTGTTTGAGCACTTCCCAGGATTTGAGAAAATCGGCTTTCTTTTTGGATAAAACCAGCTGGCCGTGCTGATCTTCGATTCTATCGACATAGATTTCAATTTGTTCGCCGACTTCGGGAATTTTATCTCCGAACTCTTCCAGGGGAATCATGCCTTCGGATTTGAATCCGATATCCACAACGACATCTTTTTCACCGACCCGGATAACATGTCCCATTACCCGCTTGTCGTCATTAAATTTCTTCAGCGTCCGGTTATAGAGGGTTGAAAGTTCCTCGTCGATCTCTTCTTTTTCTTCGCTGATTTCTTCCACCTGTTCCCGTGTGACGTGTTTAATCAGGTCATAGGGATCCGCGATTGATTTTTTTTCTGCCTCAGCAATCACGGGTTCCTGAGGGTTTTCAGTTTCAACTTGTTCAACGGTTTCCTCTTCCGTCATGAAAGACTCCTTCATCGTATCATTTGGGTTTGATTCGACCTTATCAATAATCCTCTGAACCTGCTGGTCGATTGTCAGGTTCGAGGTGTTTATTTCAATGGCATCGTCTGCTTTTTTCAAGGGGGATTGATCCCGGGAGGAATCCATCCGGTCCCGCATTTCAATCTGGCGTATCACCTCATCCAGCGACAGCTTCTCCCCTTTTTCAGCCTGTTCTTTCAGCCGCCGTTCCGCCCTTACGCGTGTATCGGCCACCAAAAAAAATTTATAGTCTGCATCCGGAAAGACCACCGTTCCGATATCCCGTCCATCCACCACACAATCCTGTTTCAGACCGATTTCCCGCTGAAGGGAAACCATCTTTTTCCGGACTGCTTTCATGGCGCTCACAGAACTCACGGCTTCGGTTACATCAGACAGGCGGATCCGGTCCGTGACATCTTTCCCGTTGAGGAAAATCCGGTCACCCTCCATATCCACCTGAAGTGAATCCAAAAGATCTTCTACTGCGTTGCTGTCCTGCGGATCAAGACCAGCCTCCAGGACTCCCAGGGTGATTGCCCGATACATAGCTCCCGTATCCAACCGGGCAATGCCCAGACGCCGGGCTACTTCCCGGGCTGTAGTTGTTTTCCCCGATCCGGCCGGACCGTCTATCGCAAT
>LGGY01000194.1 GCA_001509335.1 Fidelibacterota bacterium 46_43 | reverse complement strand
GACTGCAGACGATAGGAAGTAACAATAGTAGTTTGATACTGTTGACTTGCTCTCTAAATTTGAAAGAAAGAGCAACGGCAAATAAGGTCAGTTGGCGGAACAACTTTCACCATAACTCTTCTCTGAAGTGCAACAGAATATAGCTTAGACCAGCCATGAGCACTAACTTGCAAGAACCGTCTTTCAAAAGAAAACCGGGCTTTTGCGCGCTCTTTGCTGAAAAAACATAAGCTATTCTTTTATCGGCAAAGGAATCTACTGGTCAGAACATTATCGAAATGTAAAAATCGGAGTCTGTCACGAAAACATCGGAGTCTGTCACGAAAACATCTTGCCGCTCCGTTTTGAAGACCAGGTTTCACCTTTCAAATCAATCAACTCGCTATTAGAACAAATGGCAATTCTTAGACATATTGCCGATTGTTCTGTTTACAGCAGAAGTTATTCCTTTCCACGCTCTGGACCTGACATCTATCCAGTCAGCGCACGGTAGCGGAATTCTCTGTGATCATATGCTCTCTACTGGTTTACTATTAGGCATTTACCTCTTCTGAAGTATATCAACTAATGAAGATACGATCTTTTCTAAGGTTTGATAGGTGATCCTACCAGCTCTGTATAGTACTATTCTCTTATCAGCAGTAAAGACCTTGTTAGGTCTCACATTGCTTGGTTGATTCAGGCCTCCCTGTATAAAATCCCCGTGGTCGATAGCTATTGCAAGTTCATCTTTAACTGTCCTGCTTGTGATCTGACACATTATGACATCATCACCGCCAGCATCCGCAATAACTAACGCAGGTCGCTTTGTTGCTCCGGTGAGATCAGAGAAAGGGAAAGGAATTACCACAACATCACCATTTACAGGTTTTTCCACGCTATATCCTCTTCTTCCCTTAGCCAATCCCTGGCAAGAGCCGACTCTGAAGCATCCAGCAGCTCGCGGCTTAAGGCAGGCAGATTCCTTTCTTTCAATGCCTTCACAAACCGAAGGATTTCTTCTATGAGAGCATCGGGTGCGGTTTCAATTTCTTTTCTCAGGAGCTGTCGTGTATCCATTAGATCGCCCCCTTTCAATGTGATTATATCATTGCTCTGTCAACCAGGATCTCTCGCTTAGTCAGGTAATTTGCACAAGAGTATTGTGTTCAATATCGTATCTTGGTAGTCCTGTGAAATCTCCCCGGTTCGCGCCTTCAGCTTTTTGTAATCTCGCAGATTCAATAATCGCTTTTTCATTGAATGAATGACATTATTGGCCCTCGTCCAAAAAACTTATCGAACAAGTGTTTTGCAGGATAGCTCTCTATACTTATTGCCGGATCGATCGTACAGCATTTTCTTCCAAATTCACTTTCTAATAGCCCTTCCAGACCTATTTAGAATGCTTCTTATACAGAGCTTACTCGGATCCGTCTGCAGAACTAGGAGTCTGACCCTGCTCTATGCTCAATTGCTATTTGAACTGAGTAAGCAGGTAGACACCGCACCGGAGGAGTTTCTAAATTCTCTTATAGTGAAGGTCTCGAAGGATTTAGCAGTCTCCGGTGTGAAGAACTGAGGCTAGCCGTAAGTCACTTCAGCATTGGTCGGGAAGGCGTGAAGTTACCTACTATCAGGCGTCAATAAAACGTATTAATTGAATCAATGAGTCGTTGTCAAGTGACTCTTGAAGAAAAGCGAAGCCGTTGTCTTCGTAAAGCTTTCTGAGACCTGGAATTGGTTCACACTCGATGAGAATACACCGACCTTCAACTATCTCATAGACCTCTTTGATGGTAGCTATTGCCCGGGCGACAAGTTCATTCCCGTCTATCTCCGAGCGATGAGCATCGTTCTTTCCAAGCTGGCCAATGAGGTAACAACGAAGGTAGAGCTCCGCTTGTTCCCTAGGCCGTCAAGGTGTTTTCTAACATTCTTGCTGATTCCCTCTCTAAGGTTGAGTGCTTTCGTCGACACCGTGAAATAAGCGATGATATTTATCTTCCCATCAGTCAAGGCTTCTTCATCGAGTATCAAATAGGTCCGGGCTCTCGAGGCCTTCTCGAATGTAATCGCTTTTTCTCTTAAAAACGTTTCGACGTCCCTGTTTTTCGAGCAAAAAAAGAGGGATAAAACCTCCCTCATTTCACTCTCATCGTATTTGTCTAGCAGGGCCTTTAGCGGCGTAATGTTTTTGGTAATAAAGATACACTCCTCTCAATGGAGGCTTTAACGTCTATATACTCTTCCTTGCGCCGCTTCTTTGCCGCTTTCATTGCTTTAACCATATTCTCCGCAGCTTTTTGGTCGATATAAATCTCTTTATCGAATGTTCTTGTTGCCATAATTCTCCCTTCTTTCTAGTGCCTTAATAATTTACTCTATCATTTCGACACGGCATTTCTGCAAATGTTCACCAAAATCCCGGTTTTTCAAACCGACCAATTCGCTATTAGAACAAACGGCAATTTATAAACATATTGCCGATTGTTCTAATAATGACACAACAAAGGCTTCAGTTCTCGTAATAATCAGGAATCTGACCCGTCATTCTGTGACCCGTTCACTCTGTACCCATGTCTGAAAGTGATAGCGTAGTTCTTACAAAGACTCTTTCTCCCGAAGACTGTGTCAATACTCTTTTATTAGCAATGATCTTTATTCGATTCGTTAGCGCAAAGGTGAATAGCAGTTTTCAATCTGTATAAGGTCTCGGTGACACTCATTGTATGCCAGAAAGTTTGGCGATCTGCTCTACTGATTTGCTGAAATATGCAAATGCCTCGGGGCTCACCGCGGATAATTTGTTCAGAAATGTGAAGGACTCATCGACAATCCTTTCGAAGAACTCGTCTCCAGACCACCTGAAAGTAGCATCGGTCTCCCCGAGTAAACAAGCTGCTAGATAAGCTACCTTAGCGGCGTCGGAGAAGAACTTCGTTTGTTTGTAGTTGAAACCAAGAATATGTGACGACAGTCTAGATCTTCCTGAATCCAGCTCTCTGTAATGGTCTGGTTCTCTCTTCCCCCGCGTTCCAATTAGAAGTGCTGTCGCAAACGTATCCTTTAGAATATCCTCTGGAGTTAGAGACTCCATTCCACGGTAATGAGCCTCGGCTAAAGCGATTCTCATAAAAGTATCCCTTACAGTTCTAGTATTCTTGTGATAATCAAAGATAGTGGCGATATCAAAGAGCTGTTTGCAGATCTCCATTCCCTTCTTCGCATCATAAGGAATCCCTGTAGTGTTGGGAGCAAAAGCCGTGAGTTTGTCTCCAAGAATCGCATCAATCGATGGTGTTGTAACCACTGTTACTGGATTCTCGGTGTAAAAAACAGAACTCCTTATCGGTGTCTGGATTAACTCAGTATGGAGAGGCTTCTCATACAGGGCGTCTATTAGAATGTATGCGTTCTTCTGACTGGGATTGACCGAGTCATAATAGAACTTAAAATGCCTTACTGGGAAGATAGTCTTTCTTACATCCTCTTCATAGTTTGAGAATTTGCCGGTCGAAATGACTTTGCTGAAAGCAGTACTAAGGTCCGTTTCGGGCTCAACAACGATATCAATGTCAATTGATAGGCGTTGAACTCTATCCAAAAGCAGGATCAGAGAAGTTCCTCCTTTGAACGTCAGATTTGCCCCGTTGACTATCAGTAACTCCAGAAGCTGGAGTGCTTTAATCGCCTTTTCAAGAAGTATCTGATCACACCTCAGCTCAACACGCTTGGTCTCAAGATACTCTCTGGTCAAACAAGTATCGGAGATCATCCAATACCTCCCTAAATTAACCTGTCAACTTCTGTGAGGTGAGATAGTCCACCATTTCCTGTCTTTTTCCTCTCCTTGCTGTATATCTCAATATTGTATCTACGTTTAGTGCGTACGTATCGAAGGCATTTCTGAAAACCCTGTCCATTTCGGCACCACCAAACGGCTCAAGAACGGGCTCCATTGAGAACAAATCTACAAGCATCTTCTCGAGTTTCGGTATGACGATTCCACCACTCTCCCTGATCGGAGCTTCAGTAATGAGTCTTCCCACAAATATTACAGGTGACTGACCAGAAACATAGAGATCGATATCTTCAGCAGAAGGATTTAGGAGTAGCAGATTTTCGGTAAGAGAGGAATTCTTCTTCAATACTTCTTGTAGCACTTCAAAGACTGCCCTTTCAGCTTCTCTCTGTGCTTCAACAACTATTGTTTGTATAGAGGCTATATGAAGTGCAAACTCGTTCAGCCAGGAAGGTTTCCAGACGCATATTCTGGTCAGCGGTAGCTGTTTCTTTAGCATAAGATATACCTCTCTAAGGGATTGGTCTATTTCTGGTGTATAGTTGTGCAGCTTTTTGAGCGTGAACAGACCACGACCGACAGGGGTAATGACTCCGCTCCTTTTCAGAGCATTCAGTCTGGTTCGGATAGTAACAGGGCTTATCTCTTCTCCGGGAAGAACAAGAAACGGCTTGAGCTCCTCAGTAGTGAAGGAGTCTCTATCTCTAAGCTTTGAATTCATTCTCTTGCCACTCCGTTTTGAAGACCAAGTTTCACCTTTCAAATCAATCAACTCGCTTATAGAACAAATGGCAATTGTTTTATATATTGCCGTTTGTTCTAGTTATAACACAATAAGGGCTTCAATTCTCGTAAGAATTAGGAGTCTGGTCCGTTCATTTGCTCATTCAAGCGGGACTGGTTTCCGATCATTCCCTTGCAGTACCTTATGACTTTTTTCTCTCCAGTTTCTTTCCAGCAGGGTTCTTCGTGAGATAGAGATGAGAGCTTTTTGCTTGTAAGAAAACCATATCTTTTCACAATCGTCTCGATAATCTCCTCTTCTTCGGCGGGTAAATGGTCGGTTGTTGCCGTTCCTTTAACGATCACAAAAGGCTTCCTGCCTTCTTCGACCACTCCGGCCTCTTTAAGATAAGAGACGACGTCTTCATACTCCACGGGAGTAGGTCCATAGTGATTGGCAATATACCTGAGACCGGTAATGGACATTCCCCTTCTCTCGAATGAAAGCGAATCGGAATAGAACAAAAGCTTGAATAGCTTCATATGATCAAGAGGTCCTATTTCTGATAGAAAACGCCCCACGACTGCACTTAGAGTTCTTCCTGAAAAGACCTTGAAGCCATTGAGGAGCGTTTCGGTATTTCCGTGAGCTTCAATTATCATCCTTTCTCTCAGAGAGAGCCGGGATTCATTTCCAATACTGGTCTTGCCGACTATTCTGTCTCGATCATCTGGTGAGATCCTTCCCTGGACCGCAGCGGCATTAACGAAAGAGAGGAAGTCTTCTCCGCCTGGCATTATGTAATTCGTGTAAGATTCGAGAAGCTTGTCTGAAAGAGCTCTCGAGCCGTCTTCAAGCTTGGAAACCAGAGACTTCGTCCTTCCCATCAGAAGCGCTATCTCCTCCTGAGTGAGGTTTAGATTCTCTCTGGCTTTCCTGAGATCTGCCGGCGACGGGATGCAATTAGTCTTTTCATAATTGTCCCAGATCTTCTTCCAGGCTTCATCGAGAGATCTGGCATCCACATACGAATTCCCGCATTCATCACATCTATAGACATCGTAGGAAAGTCTGACTTGACTTCCCTTGAAACTCTCGATACTCTCTTCCTTAAATAGGCGCATTTCCCTTCCACATTCGGGACATATCATGAAATCAACTCCCGTACTCTGCAAGATGCAAAGATAGACAGATCAGCCTTTCCTTAAAGCTATAACTCAGCTTGAAATAGACTCTGTCTT
>LGGY01000193.1 GCA_001509335.1 Fidelibacterota bacterium 46_43 | reverse complement strand
TTCCGCAGTATCTGTCGACTGTCATGGATTTCTTTAAGAAGCACATCTTTAAATTCCGGATTCGCCGGATAAAACCCGTCCTTTTCATATTTGAAGACAACAGGGATAATCGGGGAAACCGCGTGACTCAGCACAAGAAAATAATCAAAAGTCATAAGTGATTGAATCCATTCCGGGGTTCCGTCGTTATTCAGGTCCCTGATATCCACCGGATATCCTACAGGATAATCTGCAGAATAAAAAAAAGAACTGATTGTATCCTGTTCCACCGTGAGAATTGTATAGGTCCAGCAACAATGGGCTCCACCGCTGAACTGTTCGATCACAAGCATGGAATCGTTTTTCTCCGGCCGAGGAATAAAGGAACTCCGTGTCATCCGCCGGTGAAATCCTTGGTCAAATATTGCCAGAGTATCGTTATCTTTCAGGAGCAGGCCGACCCAGAATTGTCCATCTTCAGACATCTTTTGAAAGGTAAAGCCCTTCCACTGAACCGTATCGGGAAGCAGGTTGAAAGATTCCAACCCTTTTCCATAAAGCATAAAAGCGTTTAACAGGAAAACCAAAATTATGAAAGAAACCCGCTTTTGTATCCGGTTATTCATAAATATTTAAAGCCGCCGGTTATCCCAGAACAGTCAGGAGTATCCCTGCTGCAACAGCAGAACCGATCACTCCGGCCACATTGGGTCCCATAGCGTGCATTAACAGGTAGTTGCTCTTGTCGTATTTAATCCCTTCCTGTTGGACCACCCGGGCAGAATTGGGAACAGCGCTGACACCTGCAGCCCCTACCAGGGGATTGATTTTATTTTCCTCTTTAAGAAAAAGATTCATCAGCTTCGCAAAAAGAACACCTCCGGCAGTGGCAATCATAAAAGACACAGCACCGAGCATAAAAATTAAGATGGATTGTTTTGTAAGAAATGTCCCTGCCTGAGTGGAAGCCCCCACCGTCAGCCCCAACAGAATCGTAACCGAATCAATAACCGGCCCCCGGGCTGCATTTGCCAACCGTTCTGTGACACCACTTTCTTTCAGAAGATTTCCAAAGAAAAGCATCCCTAAAAGGGGAAGGGATTCAGGAGAAATGAACGTTGTTGCAATGAAAGCCAGAATGGGGAAAAGAATTTTTTCCGTTTTACGAACTTCGCGGGCCGGTTTCATCCGTATGACCCGTTCTTTTTTGGATGTGAGAAGTCGCATGATTGGTGGTTGAATCATTGGAACGAGAGCCATATAGGAATAAGCCGCAATAGCGATAGCCCCCATCAAATGAGGTGCCAATTTAGAGGAGAGAAAAATGGCTGTAGGTCCGTCCGCACCTCCAATAATGCCAATGGTACCGCTTTCAGCCAGGGTAAATCCCAGCGCATTTGCACCAAAAAACGTGATAAAGATGCCAACCTGGGCAGCGGCTCCCAATAAAACAAGCTTTGGGTTCGATAAAAGGGCAGAAAAATCTGTCATGGCTCCGATACCGAGAAAAATAAGGGGGGGATATATTCCTTTCATCACCCCCTGGTACAAATACATCAAAACGGAGCCGTCATCATAGACACCAATATGAATTTTATCAGCCAGGTAGGGGATATTTCCCATAATAATACCAAAACCTATAGGGACCAGAATCAGAGGTTCATACTTTTTCACGATGCCGAGATAAATACATATCCCTCCGGCGGCAATCATGGCGGCATGTCCCCATGTTATATTCGCGAAACCGGAAAAACTCAAAAAATTCAGCAGGATATCCATTAATCCTCCAGAGTGATAATGACTTCGCCTTCCAGCACAGAACTTCCGGGCTGAACATTGACTGCTTTTATAACACCGTCTGATGATGCCAGGATATTGTTTTCCATTTTCATGGCTTCCATTTTGGCCACAACCTGACCGATTTCAACAGAATCCCCCGGTTTTACATTGATGGATAAGATCGTTCCCGGGATTGGAGCCTTGATGTACTGGCTCCCCACATGTTCAGTGGGCCTGTGGGTTCTTTCTACCCTTTCCGAGCTGGACGGTGCCACATTTTTTCTCACAAGCCGGGGGGTTTTCTGTTCCGGCCGGGATTCCAGAATTTCTACTTCGTAATCGGTTCCATTGCACTCCACAACTGCCGAATCATCGGTAATGGACTTTACAGTCAGTTCATAGGGATTGCCATTAATCAGAAATTTCATCTTTTTCATCTTCTATTTCCCTGCTCGTTTGATGGTCACGATAGGCTGCCTGAGTCCGTAAATTTTGCTGGACCAGGGTGAATAGGGTTTAGCCCACCGTTCAAATGTGAGTTTGGCTTTTTCTTCTTCCAGGTTCTGGCGTCTGAAAAGATAAACGGCTGTCATAATGGCCGTGGCCATCTCTTCGGGAATGGCCCCCTTCCCCTCTGTCTTTTCCCGATTCTCTTCTTCGGCCGTTTTACGTTCCGCTCTGCTTTTGCTGTATTCAAAGGCCAGCCTGATAATTGCATTTATAGTTAATACAAAGAAGTAAACAACGGTTAAGGCAAGCAGGACAATAATAAATCCGGTCACTGTAATTTTTAGTACAAAATTTTGGTTTTCTTTTGTCAGCTCTGCAAAAAGGGGATGGGAGAAAACAAGTAACAATGTGAGGAATTTAAATCGAAACATAATCTCTCCTACAGGGGAATATTTCCATGTTTTTTCAGGGGATTTGTCAGTTTTTTTGTCAGCAGACTTTCAAAGGCCCGGATAATGCGAAAACGGGTATTTTTCGGGTCGATCACATCATCCACAAAACCCCGGCTTGCGGCGACAAAGGGATTTGAGAATTTTTCCCGGTATTCTTCCACCAGTTCATTCATGCGGCAGCCATCCGGGTCATCTTCCAGTTCTTTCCGGTAAAGGATTTGAACAGCCCCTTCAGCACCCATCACGGCAATCTCGGCTGTCGGCCAGGCATAATTCACGTCGCCCCGGAGGTGTTTCGAACTCATCACATCATACGCACCGCCATAGGCTTTGCGGGTAATGATCGTCACCTTCGGTACCGTGGCTTCGGCAAAGGCATAAATCAGTTTTGCCCCTTCGCTGATGATTCCCCGGTACTCCTGGGCAGTCCCCGGCAGAAAACCGGGAACATCCACCAGGGTTAAAATGGGGATATTGAAGGCATCACAAAAGCGGACAAAACGGGCAGCTTTTTTACTGGCATTAATATCCAGAACACCCGCCAGATAATTGGGCTGATTGGCTACAATACCCACAGACCGGCCGTTAAAACGGGCAAAGCCCGTGATCATATTGGGGGCAAAGTGCCGGGATACTTCCAAAAATTCCTCGTCATCCACAATCCGGTAGATGATATCCTTCATATCGTAGGGCAGGTTAGGGGAATCGGGAATGATGGCGGCCAATTCTTCATCCACCCGGTTGATGGGATCATGGGTTGATACCAGAGGTGCTTCTTCCAGGTTATTTTGAGGTAGATAACTGATCAATTTCCGGATAATTCCCAGGGCTTCTTCTTCATTCTCTGCCGAAAACTGGGCCACGCCTGACTTGGAGGCATGGATCATGGCCCCACCCAATTGTTCTTCTGTTACATTCTCGTTCGTAACGGTTTTCACAACCTTCGGGCCGGTGATAAACATATAGGATGTCTCTTCCGCCATGATGATAAAATCAGTCAGGGCCGGGGAATAGACGGCTCCACCGGCACAGGGACCCAAAATGGCAGAGATCTGGGGAACCACGCCGGAGGCTTCTACATTCCGCTGGAAAATATCTGCGTACCCGGCAAGGGACATGATCCCTTCCTGAATACGGGCACCACCGGAATCATTCAGACCTATAAGGGGAGCTCCCATTTTCATGGCCATATCCATCACTTTGCAGATTTTCATGGCAAAGGTCTCGCTCAGGCTTCCCCCCAACACCGTAAAATCCTGGGAAAATACATAGACCAGTCTGCCGTCAATGGTTCCATATCCGGTAACCACTCCGTCTCCCAAATATTTCTTCTTATCCAGACCGAAATCCCGGCACCGGTGGGTCACAAACATATCAAATTCCTCAAAGGAATCTTTATCCAGCAATAGCTCGATTCGTTCTCGGGCGGTCAGCTTTCCTTTTTCATGCTGTTTGGCAATCCGGGCTTCCCCGCCCCCTTCCAATGCTTTCTGTCGCATTTCCTGGAGTTTTTTCAAATTCTCCTGCATCGACATACCTGTCTTCTCCTTTTTTATTGAAGGATAACTTATGATTCCCCGTGTTCCTGGGTCAATTCAGTTAAAACCCCATAGGTGGATTTGGGATGAAGAAATCCAATCAGGTGCCCGCCGGCACCTAAACGGGGTTCATGGTCTATGAGACGTACCCCCTTTTCTTCAACCGTTTTAAGGGCGCTTTTACAATCATCCACCCCAAAGGCGATATGGTGAAACCCTTCTCCCCTTTTCTCAAGAAACTTTGCAATGGGACTCTCTTCTGACAGCGGTTCCAGCAGCTCAATCCGTGTATCCCCCACCTGAAACATTGCCACGTTGACACCCTGGTCCTGAACCGTTTCAGTCCCCAAAAAAGGAAGACCCAATACATCTTTGTAATAAGGTATCTGTTCATCCAGTGAGCGGACTGCAATCCCGATATGTGAAATTCCTTTAATCATGTTTACCTCAATTTTTTAGTCTTTTACTTTCAACTCCTTGCCCCTCGCCCCTCGTCAAATTATTTAATCGAAAACTTACACAATCGAAAAATCAATTACTTCCCATTTTTTATGGAAATCTTTTCCAGAAAACCTTCCATGAGCTGCTCCGCTCCGGTTGTAGGCAAAAGGGTTCCGGATGCAATTTTCTCTTTCAGTGTATTGATATTCTCACGGATCCCCGGATGATCATAAAACCAGGCACGCATCCGTTCATCAATCATGCTGAAAAACCAGTTCACAGCCTGTTCTTTCCGTCTTTGCTGAAAAATACCGGTCTCTGTGATTTTCTCTTTAAATTCCCAGATCATCCGGCGGATGTCAGGAATTCCGGATCCTGTGAGGGCTGAGCAGGTCAGCACGCGACAATTCCATCCTCTGGTGACGGGTTTCAGGTAATGTATGGCTGTTTCAAACTGGTTCCGGGTCATTTCGGCTTTCTGAATATTATCACCATCTGCCTTATTAATGACAATGGCATCGGCTATTTCAATGACCCCTTTTTTGATTCCCTGAAGCTCGTCCCCTGCACCGGATATTTGCAGGAGGAGGAAAAAATCCACCATAGAGCGGACCGTGATCTCGCTTTGTCCTACCCCTACGGTTTCAACCAGGATCACATCGTATCCGGCGGCTTCACACACGGTGATGGTTTCGCGGGTTTTTGATGCCACTCCCCCCAGCGTTCCCCCTGAAGGAGAAGGACGTATAAAAGCGTTATCATCCCGGGAGAGCTTTTCCATCCGGGTCTTATCCCCTAAAATACTTCCTTTTGTTACGGAAGAACTTGGATCCACAGCCAGCACTGCCACACGGTGACCGTTTTGGATAAGCTGAAGGCCAAAGGTCTCGATGAAAGTACTTTTACCGGCGCCGGGCACACCGGAAATGCCAATGCGGAGGGACTTTCCGGCATGGGGAAGTAAGCGGTGAAGGACCTGGGCCGCCATTTCCCGGTGGCGGGGAGCCTGACTTTCAATAAGCGTAATGGTCCGGGCCAGTATCGGTCTGTCACCCTTTAAAACACCCGTCACGTACTCATCCACTGAAAGATTTTTCCGCCGGGGCCCTTTGGCAATCTCTTTTCTCATCCCGTCCGGATAACCGCTCCGGACCACTTTCACGGCAAAGGCATCAT